>JAJUJH010000177.1 GCA_029265435.1 Clostridiales bacterium | reverse complement strand
GGCTTCGCCTCCGATTAACGAGCTTTGCTCGCCCTTGACATCCTGCCAGAAGAGTCCATTCATCAAAATAAATATAACCCAGAAAGGAGACCTAACTTAACTCATCAAAAAATTTGTCTTGACAAAGGGGAGCACCATAATTGGCTTATCGTAATACTGTGATGTGGTTGACGCGATCCGGTTCGCCTTTTGTATGGACAATCTGACAAATTTATGATAAAATATTTTTGTTAATTTCGAAACCGGTTTCGGAGGCTGAATATGGCAACGATCTATGATATTGCGAAGTCTTGCGGTTTATCTCCCGCCACCGTATCTAAAGCGCTCAGCGGCGCGCCCGATGTCAGCGAAAAAACGAGGGACAGGATCAAACAGATTGCGCGCCAGATGGATTACATTCCTGACGGCAGGGCAAAAGCGCTCAGCCAAAACCATTCGTTCACGATCAGCGTACTCTGCCAGGACGGCTCCGAGCTTGGCCTTAAGCATTACCTGTTTGCGAGCATCATTGAAAGCTTCAGAAACGTTGTGGAAAAGCATGGCTACGATATCGTGTTCATATCCAATCAGGTTGGGAATTTGGGGCTTAGCTATTACGGCCATTGCCGCTACCGAAAGGCGGATGGCGTCTTCATTATCTACACGAATTACGCCTCAAAAAACGCGGAGGAACTGATTAAAAGCGATTTGCCCAAAATCGCGTTCGACTTCTCAAATGAACACATCGGCTGCGTGATGACGGATTGCGACAAAAGCATGGACCTGTTATACGGCCATCTTTACGATTTGGGGCATCGCAATATCGTTTATCTGTTCGGGGATAATATCTTCATCACGGAAAAACGCATCGAAGGGTTCAAAAAGGCGATGGAAAAGAGAGGCGAACGCTTCAGTCCGGACAGGCTGATTCAATCCAAATACTATTCCATAAAGGGCGGGTACGGCGCGATGCAGGAAGCGCTTTCGCGGGCAGACCGGCCCACGGCAGTGATCGCGAGCGACGACTACAGCGCTTTCGGCGCGATTCAGGCGGTGCAGGACGCGGGGCTGTCGGTACCCAAGGACATTTCCATCGTCGGGTTCGACGGCATCAGCATTGCGCAGATGTCATGCCCGAAGCTCACGACGATCAGACAGAATACCGATGAGATCGGCAGAAAAGCGGCCGAGTGCCTGATCGCCCAGATACTCGGCGAAAAAACGGAGACGAATAACATCATACTCGAACCTGAGCTGTTAGTCGGAAACAGCAGCCAAAGAATATAACGGGAGGGCGTACAAATGCAAAGGTATAAAGATCCTCAATTGTCCGCGCAGGAGCGTGCGGAACATATCGTATCATTGATGACGGTCGATGAAAAAGCGGCGCAGCTTCGTTATGACGCTTTGCCGGTGGAACGGCTGGGATTGCCGGCGTATAACTGGTGGAACGAGACGCTTCACGGAGTGGCGCGGGCCGGTACGGCCACGATGTTCCCGCAGGCCATCGGTCTTGCGGCGATGTTCGATGCGGAGCTGCTTTTCAAAGTTGCGCAAGTTTGCGCCGTTGAAGCGCGCGCCAAATTCAACGCGAGCCGGAAGCAGGGCGACAGGGACATATATAAGGGACTGACGATGTGGACGCCCAATATCAACATATTCCGCGATCCCCGTTGGGGGCGCGGGCAGGAAACGTACGGCGAATGCCCTTACCTGACGGCCCGGCTCGGTGTGGCTTTTGTCCGCGGCTTTCAGGGAGACGGAAAATATCTGATGGGGGCGGCCTGCGCGAAGCACTTTGCGGGTCACAGCGGGCCTGAATCAACACGGCACCGCTTCGATGCCAGAATATCCGAAAAGGATCTGAATGAAACCTATCTTCCGGCTTTTGAAGCGCTTGTCAAAGAAGCGAAGGTGGAGGGAGTGATGGGGGCATACAACCGCCTCAACGGAGAGCCCGCCTGCGCAAGCCGATATCTGATGGGCAAGCTGGCCGAATGGGGGTTCAACGGGTATTTTGTATCCGACTGCTGGGCGATACGCGATTTCCATACGGAGCATATGGTCACCGCGACTGCGCCCGAATCCGCCGCGATGGCGCTGAAAGCGGGCTGCGACTGCAATTGCGGCAACACCTATCTTGAACTGCTCGTCGCGCTTAAAGAAGGGCTTATTACGGAAGAGGATATCACAAGATCCGCCGTTAAGCTGATGCGGACACGCGCGCGGCTTGGGCTTCTCGACGACAAATGCGAGTATGACGACATCGGGTACGATATGGTCGGCTGCGAGAGCCATAAGGCGCTTTCTCTCGAGTGTGCGCAAAAATGCATGGTCCTTCTGAAGAACAACGGCTTGCTGCCGCTCAAGAAGTCGGCGCTCAAGACGATCGGCGTCATCGGCCCCAACGCGGCAAGCATCGAAGCGCTTCGCGGTAATTATTTCGGCACGGCGGACGAATATGTGAATTTCCTGGACGGCATACGCCGCGCGTTTGACGGACGCGTATACTATTCGGAGGGATGCCATCTGTTCAAAGACAGGCTTCAGCCGCTGTCGCAGGCGGGCGACGGCTATGCGGAGGCCGTGACCGTCGCGGAGCATTCGGATGTGGTGGTTCTCTGCGTGGGTTACGACGCCACGATCGAGGGCGAAGAGGGCGATACGGGCAACGCTTTTGCCGCGGGAGACAAGACCGATCTGCTGCTCCCCGAAAGCCAGCGGCTGCTCATCGAAAAGGTGCTTGCGGTCGGAAAACCCACCGTGGTGGTGGTGGCGAGCGGAAGCTCGGTAAATCCGCTTGCCGACGGCGCGGACGCGATCATTCAGGCATGGTATCCGGGACAGTTTGGCGGCAGGGCGCTTGCCGATATCCTCTTCGGTGAGGTGTCGCCTTCCGGCAAGCTGCCGGTCACATTCTACGAGACGGCCGATAAGCTGCCGCCGTTTGAGGATTATTCGATGGCGAACCGCACGTACCGTTATGTGAAAGACAATGTGCTTTATCCGTTTGGTTTCGGATTGACCTATTCAAAGGTGATCTGCCGCTCCGTCAGTTATAACGGTGCGGACGGCACGGTTCGAGTGGAGGCCGAAAACGTCGGCGATTACGAAACGGACGATGTGCTGCAGCTCTATATCCGCGACAACGAATCCCGATGGGCCGTGGCGAATCACAAGCTTTGCGGTTTCAAAAGGATCCATCTGAAGAAGGGCGAGACGGTCAGCGTGACGATGCCGCTGGCGCCGTCCGCGTTTGAAGTCGTGGACGATACGGGAAGGCGTTTTGTGGACAGCCGCAGCTTCACTCTGTTTGCGGGAACCTGCCAGCCGGACGAATTGAGCCGCAGGCTGACAAAATGCGCCTGCGTCAGCGTGGATATAAGGCTCTGATGCCTTGCGGCGGAATCAAGGCATCGTTTTGGGATTCCCGTCTTTATTACGCCGCTTTGGAATCGTTCCGGGGAAACGCTTGTTAAGGCGTTCCCCGCAGCTTGTCGAAAAACCAAAGGTTTTTCGACAGTTTTCCGGTTTTGCTTGTTCCTCGCAAGCTCGAAACGGCGCAAAACCGCAAGGTGTGGGCTGCGCGGGCAAAGCCCGTCTTGCCCACAAATGATATTTTTTAGCTTTATTGACAGTCTGGGGGGAAACGCTTGTTAAGGCGTTCCCCGTTTTTTTATTTTACGCCTGTACGCACGTTTGCCGTTTTGGCATTCGGCGCGGCTTTACCGTAGCGAACACGGCTGCGCGGCGTGCTTTTTCTGTGAAAGAGGACGCGTTGACAATAAACGGTGCAGCATTTAATATTGATAAAAGAAAATACTATGGCTGAAAGGCGGTTTACATATGAAAGTTTATAAAATGCCGGAAGGGCTCACGTTTGACGACGTGCT
>JAJUJH010000068.1 GCA_029265435.1 Clostridiales bacterium | reverse complement strand
GTTTGCGGAAAGATACGGCACCGGCGGCGCGCATATCCGCATACTCAAGCGCATACCGTCCGAAGCGGGCCTCGGCGGAGCCAGCGCGGATGCCGCGGCGGCCCTCATCGGCATGAACGCGCTTTACGGGGCGCCCGCGGATACCGCCGCGCTCATCAGCCTTGGCGTCAGGGTGGGGGCGGATGTGCCGTTTTCGCTGACGGGCGGTACGGCGCGCGCCAGAGGCGTCGGCGAGATACTGAGCCTCATCGAACCGGCCCTCCCGCTTCATTTTGTGATCGTGAAGCCGCATGCGGGCGTGCCCACGGCGGAGGCGTTTAAACGGTTTAAACCGTCGGAGCCGCTTCATATCGGTACGGTGGAATACGCGCTTGGCAAGGGAGATTTGGATCTGTTTCTTAAATATGCGGGCAACGCGCTTGGAATGGCGGCTCTCAGTATCGCTCCGGAAATCATGACGGCGGCAAATGCGCTGAGGGCGGCCGGCGCGCCGCGCGCGCTGATGAGCGGCAGCGGCAGCACCATGTTCGCGCCGTTTTCGGATTATGACAAAGCCGCGGACGCGGCAAAACGCGTCAAGGGTGATTTTGCGTTTGTGGGCGTGGTAAGCGCGGTGAATACGGGCGTCGAGGAGATATTGCCATGACGGAATTCAAAAGAGCGCTGGCGGACAAGCTGACCGGTCTTGGCCTTAGCTTCAGCGATACACTGCTGAACACATGCGCCGTTTATTTTGAAAAGGTCGCGGAAGCGAACAATCATCTGAACCTGACACGCATCACGGATGAGGCGCAGGCGGCGGAGCAGCACTTTGCTGACGCAATGGCGCTTTGCCGTGCGTTCGAACTGCCGAAGGGCTGCCGCGTCATCGATATCGGAACGGGCGCGGGGTTTCCGGGCGTGCCGCTCAAGCTTCTGCGGCCCGATTTGGATATGACGCTGCTCGACGCGTCGGGGAAAAAGACGGATTTTATTCAAGCCGCGCTGGAGCAGATGGGCGTCAGCGCGAACGTGGTTTGCGGGCGCGCCGAAGAGCTTGCCCGCGGGGCTCTGCGCGAAAGCTTCGACGCGGCGGTGTCGCGCGCGGTCGCGCCGCTGCCGATGCTCCTGGAGCTGTCCGTACCGCTGCTCAAAACCGGCGGCACGCTTGCGGCTTGGAAGGGCGAAACATATGAAACCGAGCTTTCGGACGCGGCGAAGGCGCTTGAAACGCTCGGATGCCGTTTGGCAGACCGCTTTTTGGTGGGGCGGGGCGCAATACTCCTGATCCTGAAGCAAAAACCGACGCCGGGCGCTTATCCGCGCCGTTTCTCGAAAATCAAAAGCGCGCCGCTGTAATCGGCAACGGCACTGTTCTTGGCTGTTATTCCGCGCATATCCTCTGCATTTCGAAAAACGGAAATATAAGGGCGGCGGCTGACCTGGTCTTTTCCCCCACATTCGCCGGCTGGACATTTTGCTCATAAGGCGCCTCCGCCTCCCCACGACTCTGCCTCTCGGGACCGCTCCCGGCCGGACTCACACCTAAACCGCGCCATGCTCACAGGGCTTTGCCTGCTTACGTGGGTCGTTTCGCCCGCGGCTGGCATCGACTTTCAACCACAGACCCGCCGCCATATCTGGATTATAAGGGGCACGTTTGGAATAGTCAAAGATAAAGCGGAAGTTCTGCATGAAGAAAGCAAGAAAACTGGCCTTTTTTGGGGTTTTCAGAAAAAGGCTTTGGATTGATTTATTCGAATGCCATGATATAATGAATGTGGCAAAAAAAGCGGGCCTTTGTCTTAACCCAGCACAAGGAGGTGGTATGCGTGGACGCGGACCCTAAACAGCAACATTCAAATTCCGGCGGCGTGCATACCGGCAGGCTCATGTAAATGCACGCAGCCTAAAAGAAAGGCGGTGCTTGCCAATGATACATTACTACAAAACCGTGGGCGACAAGACCATCGAGCAGAGCGAGGCGGGCAGCGGCGTCTGGATTCATCTCACGAACCCTACTCGTGAAGAGCTGAACCAGGTAAGCGGCGAGGCCGGCGTGCAGATCGATTTTCTGCAGGCCGCGCTCGACGAAGAAGAAATGCCGCGTCTCGACAAAGAAGACAGCCAGTCGCTGATACTCGTCGATATTCCCGTGGTGGAACCGGAAGGCACATCATTCGTTTACAATACGCTGCCGCTTGGCATCATACTGCTTGAACAGATGGTTGTGACAGTGTGCCTTGAGGAAACGACGATTGTCGATGAATTCGTGGAAAACCGTGTCCGCGGCTTCGACACGGCCAAAAAAACGCGTTTCGTGCTTCAGCTTCTTTACAAAACGAGTTCGAAATTCCTGCAGTATCTGCGCCAGATCGACAAGGCCAGCACGCAGGTGGAAGCGGCGCTGCATAAGTCGTTGAAGAACCGCGAGCTGATTCAGATGCTCAAGCTCGAAAAGTCGCTGGTGTTCTTTTCGACCTCGCTCAAAGCCAACGAAACCGTCATGGAAAAGCTGCTCAAAACGAATTTCATCAAAAGATATCCGGATGACGAGGACCTGCTGGAAGACGTCATCATCGAAAACAAGCAGGCCATTGAGATGGCGACGATCTACCGGGACATCCTCTCCGGAACAATGGACGCTTTTGCCTCGGTGATTTCGAACAATCTCAACATTGTGATGAAGTTCCTTGCGTCCATGACGATCATTCTCGCCGTACCCGCACTGGTTGCGGGGCTGTGGGGCATGAACGTACCGGTGCCGTTTGAATCCACACCGGCAGGGTTTTTAATCGTGGTCGGCATTTCGTTGTTCTGCGCGGCGCTTACAACGTACATTTTATGGCGAAAGAAGATGCTTTAAGGAAAGGGATCGCGGCATATGCCATTGCTGAAATATATCTGTGAAGACTGCAAAACCGTTTTTGAGGAGCTGACAACGGCGGACAAAAAGCCGCCGTGTCCCAAATGCGCCTCTGCCAACACCTTGCGGCATTATCAGGGCAAATGCTATTTTGGCGGCAAGGGCGGCGGCTCAAGCTGCGGCGGCAACTGCGGCGGCTGCAAGGGCTGCGGAAGCTGAGGCGGTATGCACGAGGGGCACAGGCGGCGGCTGACGGACCGTTTTTTGAGCGAAGGGCTTGAGGGTTTCGAGGAGCATGAGATACTCGAATTCCTGTTGTTTTATGCGATTCCGAGGGTGGATACCAACGCGATTGCACATCGGCTCATCAAAACGTTCGGCTCGCTTGCGGCTGTGCTTGAAGCGGATCCGAAGGATTTGGAGCGCGTGAGCGGCATAGGCCCCAAAGCCGCGGCGTATCTTTGCATGTTTCCCGAAGCGTTCCGCGCGTACGAGCGCAGCAAGCTCGGCAAAAAACCGGCGTTCCGCTGTATTGAAGACGCATGCAAATACGCTCGCGCGCTGCTTTTCGGAAAGCCTTTCGAGCAGTTTTATGTGATCTGGCTCGGCACGCAGAACCGCGTGATCCACCACGAGCGTCTCAGCGAAGGCAGCGTGAGCGAATCGCCGGTGTATTTAAGCCGTCTTGCGGCCAAAGCGCTTCGGCATCACGCCGTCAAATGCGTGATCGCGCATAACCATCCGGGCGGCAGTGTCGCGCCGTCTCAGGCGGATATCGAAACCACGCACAGCATCTTGAATACGCTTGCTTTGCTTGGTATCGAGCTTGTGGATCATATCATCGTCAGCGGAAACGAAACGTTCAGTTTTCAGGCCGATTCGCTGATGGGCAGGCGCGAGCTGAAAGGACGGGAAGCCTATGCCGCGGAATACGAAAGCGTCCGGCAGCTGACGGAGGTTTTTAAACATGATTGAGCTGGAGGATATCAAATGACACTCACATTTACAGTATTGGAAAAACCGGATGTCAACATACTCGCCGATATACTCGACATTGAGCGGGAAGCGTTCGGAGACGGTGCGCTCAACGAATATGTGGTGGTTCCGCTTATGCGTTACGGAAAGATCTATGCCGCAGTCGACGAGGAAGGCACGGCGGTCGCCTGCGCGTATTTCATGGCCGATATCAACAATCCCGACAATGCGTATTTGATGAGCGTTGCGGTCCTGCCGGATTTCAGAGGGCAGAATGTGGGCACAGCGCTGCTGGAGTACGCTTTGGACGGGCTTAAGGAATACGGCATCTCCAAGGTCACGCTGACGGTGGATCCATCGAATTTCACCGCGCTTTCCGTTTACCGCGAAAAGCTTGGGTTTACCGTTATCGACAGCGTCAGGGACGAATACGGCGAGGGCGAAGACCGTCTGGTCATGGCCAAAGAAATATAGCCGCTTTATAAAAACTTCATGCGGCGTTCATACATTGTTCATAATCGTTCTCTATAATAAGAACCATCAACAAAGTGATCGCGATAGGCAGCCAGCAATTTATATATTCGAAGAAAGCACGGGGAAACTGGGAGCCCTGTGCTTTCTTCTTTTTTGCCGGACTGCGTTAGAACGGCGCCGCTTCCGTTTGGTTCGAAAGCTCAGCGAATCGCGTCTGATCGCCGCGCCATCCCACGTTGATTTCGCCTGTGGGCCCGCTTCTTTGCTTGGCGACAATGATCTGCGACACATTGTCGGCCTCTTTATTGTAATAATTCTCACGATGCAGAAATATGACCACATCGGCATCCTGCTCGATACTGCCCGATTCCCTGAGATCGGATAACAGCGGGCGTTTGGAGTCGCGCTTTTCGCTTGCGCGGCTTAACTGCGAAAGCAGTATCACGGGCACACCCACCTCTTTGGCCATGATCTTGAGGCTGCGCGTGATGCCCGAAATCTCCTGCTGACGGTTTTCGCGCCTGTCTTTGCCGGACATGAGCTGCAGGTAGTCGATCACGACAAGGCCGAGGCCTTTTTCTTTTTTGAGCCGCCGCGTTTTGGCCAGCATCTCCATGACCGTGACGGTGGGTGAATCGTCGATGTAGATGGGCGCTTTGGCAAGCACGTCCACGGCGTCGGCCAGCCTGTCAAAATCGTCGGCGGTAAGCCCCCCTATGCGGGTTTTCTGGCTGTCGACAAGCGCCTCGCTGCAAAGCATGCGCAGAGCCAGCTGCTCGCGCGACATTTCCAGCGAAAATATCGCGACGGGCACGTCGAGCTCTACGGCGGCGTGCTGCGCGATGTTGACCGCAAAGCTTGTTTTGCCCATGCCGGGCCGCCCGGCCACAACGATGAGCTGGGATTTCTGAAGCCCCGAAAGCATTTTGTCGAGCTGCTTAAAGCCGGTGGGCACACCGATGATTCCGGTTTTGCTGTTCAGCGATTCGCTGATGGACGCATAACCTTCGAGAAGCGCCTTCTTGATATGCGTCAGCGTATCACGTTCGCGTTTGACGGCGATCTTGTATATCAAGTCTCCGGCGCGGTTGACGATATCCGCCACCTCTTCTTCGGAGCCTGTCGCATCGTGTATGATTGTCTGACCGGCGGCGATGAGCGCGCGGAGCACGGCTTTCTGCTCGACGATATCGATATAATAGCCCACGTTGGAGGCGCTCGGAACGCTGCCCGCAAGCTCGGCAATATAAATCGTATCTTCCGTACCGTTCAGCTGCCCCTTGCGCTCGAGCCTGTCAACAACGGTGACGGTATCGATCGGCGCGCCCGCTTCGCAAAGCTCGCACATGGCTTCAAATATCTGCTGATGGCGCCGCGCATAAAAATCGTCCGCATGGAGCCGTTCAATGGCGGCATAAACGGCCCTTGAATCGAGAAACATGCTCCCAAGGACGCTGCGTTCCGCTTCCTGATTATTGGGCGGCACAAAGCCCGCCGGTTCCAATTGCTCCATAATACCCCCGCTTCAGACCCCGATATAAAAATCCGTACGGCAAAGCGCTACTCCGCCGCCTCGACGCTGACGATGATGTCCGCGGAAATGCCCGCGTATACCTTGACCGACAGCTTGGTCTCGCCAAGCTCCTTGATATGGTCATTCATCACGATACGCTTCTTTTCTACCTCAATGCCATGCTGTTCAAGTATCGCGTCGGAAATCTCCTTGGCCGTGATAGAGCCGAACAGACGGCCGTTTTCACCGCACTTTGCTTTGATGACCACCTTGAGCCCCGTCAGCTTCTTGGCCGCCTCCTCCGCCGACAGGCGTTCAAGCATACGGCGTTTTTCGTTGGCCTGCTGCTGCTGCTTGGCAATGTTGATATTCTGGGCGGACGCTTCTTTGGCAAGGCCCTTCGGAAACAGGTAGTTGCGCGCATATCCGTCGCTCACATTCACAATATCCCCCGCAAAGCCCGTGCCTTTCAAATCCTTTATCAGTATCACTTTCATTTTATTTTACCTCTTTGATATATTTGTTGATCGCATTTTTAAGCCGCTTTATGGCCGCCGCCATATCCGTATGCTCCATTTTGACCGCGGCAATGGTCGCATGACCGCCGCCGCCGAGACTTTCGAGTATCAGCTGCACGTTGACATCTCCGAGAGACCGGCCGCTGATGAGCACGTTGCCGTCCACATGGCTTAAAACAAACGACGCCTTCACACCCCTGATGGTCAAAAGCGCATCCGCCGCCTGCGCGGCGATCAACGGCGCTTTGCCGATCCCTTCGGGACAGACAGCCACCGCATATCCGCTTCCGATTATCTCCGCGCTGCGCACGATATCCGTTTTTGCGGTGAATGTGTCAAGATCGTCCTGAACGAGCAGCCGTGTCACGGTGGTATCGGCGCCCTGACGGCGCAGGTAAGAGGCCGCTTCAAAAGTGCGCACGCCCGTGTTGAACGTAAACCCCTTTGTATCGAGCGTAATGCCGCAAAGCAGCGCCTCCAGATCGATCGGCAGCGGCTTGAGATCGTCGTCGAAATATTGCATCACCTCGGTGACAAGCTCACACGCGGAAGACGCATACGGATCATGGAAAAAGAGCGTCGCCTTTTCAATCGTCTGCGTCCCGCGGATATGGTGATCGATCACCACCACCGTTTCCGCCATCTCAAGAAGCCCGGGAGAAATCGTGAACGATTTTATCTGCGTATCCACCACCACGAGCATGCTTGTCGCGCTGATGCGCATGGCCGCATCCTGCCCCGTTACAAAGCTTGAGGCGTAAACGTCGGTAGCTTTGAGCTTGTCCATCAGCAGGTCGATAGACGGATTGGGGTTGTCCATCACAATGAAGGCTTTTTTGCCCATATGGCGCGCGCAGGCGCATATGCCGAGCGCCGCGCCCATTGCGTCGAGATCGGGCCCCTCGTGCCCCATCACAAACACATCGCTGCATTGCTCCGTCAGATTGCGGAACGCATGGCTGATCATGCGCGCTTTCACCTTGCTGCGCCGGAAACCCGCTTTTGCGGCCCCGCCGAAGAACACATAGTTGTCTCCCTGTTTGATGACGGCCTGATCGCCGCCGCGCCCCAGCGCAAGATCCATCGCTTTATCCGCATATTCGCCCGACATTTCTGGCGTTTCCCCGACGCCCACCGCGATGGAAAGCGTCGGCGGCAAAGCCGCGCTGATCTGGCGCACGTCGTCGAGTATGGCGAATTTGCCGGCCCGCAGCGTGGACAGGAACCGCCGTTCAAACACACACAGGTATTTGCCGCGGTCCGTCCGCTGAAAATGGGCGGAAAGGCTTTCGGCAAGAACGGAAAGGCGCTGCTCCACGGACGCAACCGTCTCCGACAGCTTTGACTGCGGCAGCTTTGCCGCAAGCTCCTCGTAGTTATCGATCTGGATATGGCAGACGACCGGAAGAAAGCTCTGATACAGCTTTTTGGCTTCCACCATGTTCTCCACATCCACAAGGCGGTACAGCAGATAATCCCTGCCCTTGAGAGACACTGTGGCGAGTTCCTTTTTATACGGCTTTCCGTCGATCAGTATCCTTTTGTCTTTATCGGGAACGCTGATACCCTCGATCATCCTGTTGATGTTCTTTAGAGCGCCGAAGCCCGTGATGCTGCGGAAAGCAAGGTTGGCCCATTTGATGCGGCCCGCCGTGTCCGTCAGCACGGTGGGAATCGCCATCGTATTGAGATATGCCGGCAGTTCGTCTTGGTTGAGCAATACCTTGATAACGAGGCGCTGCCACTGGACTTTGCGGAAAACAAAAACGTACAGATAACAGCCGGCCGCAACAGCGCCCAAAAAAGCGGCGGCGGCGCCCAGCGCCGTACTGTGCAGAAACGCAAAGACGCAGGCGATAGCGAGCGCCGCAACGAGGCATATAAAATCTGCGGTTAAGAATCTGATCTTCGTTTTCACGGTTTTATACCGCCTTCCGTATCCATGCGCCTGCGAAGCTTGGCGATGTTTTCAAACAGGCCCACCCAAGCCAGCAAACTGCCGAAAAACAGCGTAATCACCACATGCAGCAGCACGCGCACGCCGGCAGACATATGCCTTCTCTTATACAGGTAGTCAAATAAACTCAATGCCTGTACGATAAACACCACACCGTAAACGCCGATGATCGTCTCCGTCAGTATATCAAAGGACGGCCATCCGAATGTCGTACCCGCATACGCAAACAGATATGAGATAAAATATGCGAGCCAAAACTTAGACGGCAATTCCAGCGCACCGAAGGAAGGCACGCTCACGACGCCGCGGCGCTTTTTCACAAAGGCGCGTGTAATGACGAAGCCCAGCAAGCCTGCCAGAAGCGCGTAGCTGATCATGCCGCTCACAAGATAATAATTGAGCGTCAAGCGAAGCCTATCCAATATTATGGAGACGGCTTCGGACGTCGGCGTCGAAAGCACGGCCGGCCATGAAACCGCGCCCGTGATCATATCGAATAGCCGCACATACTGGTGGATAAGGCTCACCAGTGAATCGCTAGCCGTATTCAGATATGCACCGAAACGGCTGACGATATAATCGATTGGGCCAAGGCCGGTCAGCAGCCAAAGCACGCCGATTGCAGCCACGGCTCCCGCAAGCGCAGCGCCGCTGATCATCAGCACGCTGTCACGCATGCGCAGCTGTTTTCTGACCGCAAAGCCCGCCGTTATCGTGAGCGGCAATAGCGCGGCGGCCAAAAACGCTGTGACATGAATATTGACAAGACAGCCCAAGCCAAACGCGGCAACGGACATGGCAACGCCGAGCATCCCCCACATCGCCACCGCATATGCGAGCACAAAAACAGCCGCCAAAGCGATGCCGGGCAGATATTGGCCTGCCAATATCAAAGCGGCGGCGGCGAAAAAGATAACCGCCGCTGGGCTATAATCGTCTTTTTTTATCCTGTCCAAAACCCCTTAAGTTACCGCCTTCGAAATGTTTTTTTATAAGCGATAGGTCCCCGTAGCCTTTTTCGAGCGCATGGGCGCCCGCAATTCCCGACTCGGCTTTGCTGACCACATCTTCATCCAGCTCGTTTAAGGCAATACCGCAGCGGCGGGCCAGCACATAGGCCAGCAGAACGGCGCCGCCGAGCGCGTCCAAAAGCTCGCCGCGCCCGTTTGCCGAGAGCGATGCCCTCAGCACATCCGCCGCTTCGCCGATGAATTCGGCCTTTATCATCTCGATCATTTTTGCATTTGAGGCGACATTAACCGATTGATGCATACGCATAACCACCTTTATGAAAATTGCCCCAATACCTCATCTGCAAGCGCCTTTATTCTATCTTCTTGAGGGATAATAGTCAATGCCGCCAAGCTTACGCGATTTATCCCGCAGCGAAGCAATGGCTTTTTTCAGCGAAAGCCGCGGCAATCCCTTTTCCTGTTTTGAGGCTTTGTAGACCTTGAATAGCCGAACCGTCTTGGTGCGGCCAGCCGCTCTGGAATTTATGAGAATAAAAAAACCGCACGCGATGTTTTTAACGTGCGGTTTTGCGGCCTTTTAAGCGCTCCTGTCCATGCTCCTGTCCATGATGAGCTTATCTGCCATCAGCGCGATAAACTCGCCGTTCGTTGGCTTATCCTTGCTGGTGTATATGTTATAGCCAAGGAAATTATTGATGTTCTCAATTTTCCCGCGTGACCATGCCACTTCTATGGCGTGGCGTATGGCGCGCTCCACCTTGCTGGGGCTGGTCTCAAACGGCTCCGCAATGCCGGGATAAAGCTTCTTTGTAATGGAATTGATGAGATCGGGGTTTTTGACCACCATTTTGATGGCTTCCCTCAGAAAATGATACCCTTTGATATGGGCGGGGATGCCGATCGAGAGAAAAACGGCGGTGATCTTTTCGTCCAGCGTTCTCGAGCGAACCGGCGTGGGAGTACGGCGTGTGGCGATGACCCTGTTGCCGAACATGTCCTGAATCCTCTTATAGAGAATCTCCTTATTGAAGGGTTTAATCATGTAATACTTTGCCCCCAGATCACAGGCCAGCTTGATGAGCTTCTCGTTGCCGACGGCCGAAACCACGATGGTGGCGGGCATTGTCTCAAATTCGCTCGTATTGAGCCGCTCAAGCAGCGACAGCCCGTCCGCTTCCGGCATAATCATGTCGACGATGAGGGCGTCTGGCGCCACCTCTTTAATCAGGCCGACAGCTTCCGCCGCGTTATTGCATGACCCCACTACCTCTACGTCATTCTTTGTGCTGAAAAACTTGGTCAGCATTTCGTTGAGTTGCGCATTATCTTCGATGATGAGTAGTTTGATTTTTCTGTCCATTGATGGGACTCCTTTCAATTTTGTTTGTTTTCATCCTCAACCCTAAAAAAAATGACGTTTTGTGTCGAAACGTACCACTACATGAAATATATGTTATTATATTAACACGTTCAAACGAGCTTGACAATCATATTTGTGCAATTTCAAGACAAAATTAAATAAATTTCTTAGGAAATTGATTGCTTCGCTGTTTTCCCATAAAACGACAAATATTGCGGGCGGCCTCACAAGCGTCTGCGGACAACGGCGCTGTCTGCAGACGCTTAATACCGCATTTTACAGGGCGTCCGCACTGCTTCGGGTGTCCTCTTTGAGCCATTCGCCAAGGGCGCTGAAGTTTTCCAGATCCTTTGTTTCAATCGTCTTTGTTTTAAGGCTCATGATCTGCTCGAACAAAGACGCCGCCTTGTGGCTCTTTTCGATTTCCGTCTTGAGGCGGGAATGCAGCGCCGCGTTTTCCTTTTTGATGGATTCGCTTTGCAGCATCAGCCTGCCGATTTCCTCTTCGGCGCGAACCCTGACCACCGCTAGCCCGGCGATTTTCGCAAGCCCCTTGAAAAAGCTTTTCACATCCACATCGCAGGCCATGAGCGCCTTCACGACGCTTTCGGGGATGTATTTGCTTTCCTTGCCGGCCGCTGCCGACGGCTTTTGGGCCTCGTATGGATTGAAATACTTTTCGTTGTTTTCGTCCATATCGGCCATGACTTTTTCGACCAGCGGGCGTCCGTTTTTGATGAGGCTGCGGTATTTGTTTTGATAGCGAAGCATCAGGGTCTTGTCTCCGTCCGCCAGCCTAAGGCTTGCACCGCGAATCGACTCGCCTCTCGCGCCCGCGCTTAAAAGGGTTTTGAGCAGCGTATAGATCTCCTCTTTTGAGAAAGGCGTAAAGGAAGAAGGCTTCTGTTCGATTTCCCCGGTCTCCTTGACCTTCATATAATAGTAATTCCTTACGCTGTTGGGCTTTCGTCCGGTTTTTGAAGCGACGGTTTCAAAAACACGTTTGAGCGGCGCGCCGATTTTCTGCGCTTTTTTCACTTCGTCCCACAGCATCAGCTTTTCTTCGTCTTTCCAGCCGGTCCTTAAAGCGATATCGAAGCTGTGCAGTTTTGATTCACTTTTCATGTCCATGTTCCTAACCCCTTATCATAGATTTTGATGCATATTATTCTCTGATACCATGCGTTTTATTCCGTATTTTAACAAAAAAATTAAAAAGCAAACGTTTCTTTTCGTCTGCTTTTGTAGCTCTGTTTCTTTGTATATGCTTATGCGCGCGCCGCCGCAGTTAGAATTGTGTATCAGCGGCGTATTGACGGAATATATATATTGTACGAGGGGGGCGCCATGGAAGACAAAACCATTAAGCTGCTGTATATCAATTCGCAGGTTCACGCGCTCATATGCATCAATCAGGCTCCGGCGGGAGAAACGGGAACAGGCGCTGTGACGCAGCCGATTGCGGCAAATTCGTCGTTCTTTATCACCATGCTGCCGCTTGAAAACGACCCGAATTACGTTTATCTGCCGTATACACGCCGTGTATCGATCGCGGCGAAAGGGGCGGTTTTTTCGGGAGACGGGCTCATCGACCTGTGCATGTGGCCGGACAACATCGTGGAGCTGACGCTGTATCCCGAGGCGGTTTACCGCAACGACGAAACGGAGCTTCATCCTGCGGTGCTGTCTCCTTTTGATTTTTATATCGGCGGCGAGCGGCACACGGCTTTCATATATAACGAAGCGTGCTCAAGCCTGATTGTGGAGCATTCGGGCACAAACCGCCTGAAGTTCGTTTCACCCTTGCCTTTTTTTGTGGCGCGTGCTGACATCGGGTTTGCGAGGTTCGGCGATATGCCCGTTTTGCATATGACGGGTACGACAACGGACAACAAGCGCTGTCTGTGCGCCGCGCATATCCTGCCGGCATTCGGTCTTGACATTTGCACCGTTTGCGAGGATTCCTCCGTTGAAGCAGGCGGCATCGTGGTCGTAACGAACGGCGGGTACCGGCAGGTCAAAACGCACTGGGAAAAAAGCGAAAACGGCCTTGCGCCCAAGCGCAGGGAGCTTGGGTGGTACACTTGTGCGCCCAGAAAAGCCGAAACGCCTCATGATATATGCACGGCTCTGCTCGAAGCGCTCAAAGCGGATGACCAAAGCGCGGCGATGGAATGCCTGACGCCGTCGCTCGCCGAAGGATTATCCTTCTCGGATTTAAAAGAATTTTTCGGTGAGTTTGATTCTTTCACATCCGCCATATCGCCCGTCTGCGGACAAAGCGGCATCGCGCTGAAATACGCGGTGGGCAAAAATCTATATGCGGCACGCGAATTTTGCGTGGAAACGCGGCAAAAGGACGGCGGTTTGCTGATCGATAACATACGGGAGCCGTAAACGGGAAGGAAAAAAGGCTGTGCCTAGCGGTGCGATTTTTTCGCATTCGCGGCAGGTGTTTCGCGAGGCAATACGACAATTGCCGCCGTGTATAAATCATAAAAAATACAACAGGCATGCCGACTAAATCCCTCAGGCGACGGCTTGGCGGCGGACAAAAAACGCCCCCGTTTAAGGAGGCGTTTCAGACTGTCAATAAAGCTAAAAATATAATTTGTGGGCAAGACGGGCTTTGCCCGCGCAGCCCACACCTTGCGGTTTTGCGCCGTTTCGAGCTTGCGAGGAACAAGCAAAACCGGAAAACTGTCGGAAAACCGAAGGTTTTTCGACAAGC
>JAJUJH010000070.1 GCA_029265435.1 Clostridiales bacterium | reverse complement strand
GTGTTTTTTTTGCAGGACGGGATATAATATCAACAAGGAGGTATCTTTGATGTATAAAGGTACGGTAAAATGGTTTAATGAGAGCAAAGGTTATGGATTTATTTCCAACGACGAGGGCGGAGACGATGTATTCGTGCATTTCTCCAGCATTAACTCCAACGGTTTTAAAACCCTTGCCGAAGGCCAGAAGGTCATGTTTGATGTGGAAAAAGACCCTAAAGACAGCCGGAAACTACGTGCGGCCAACGTCCAGCCCCAATAGTCTTTCATTGCCTGAAACGGCGGAACGCCTGAAGATGAAAAGCTCCCGATATGGGGGCTTTTTATATGAGGTTTTTGATTTGCGGAATAAAATGGCCGTCTCATATATGATATAATCGGAAGCGGGGGTAAACAATGACGTTATTGGCGATATCACTTTCAGCGGTTATATTGGCGGTTTTTCTTTGGTGGCAAAACAACGGCATATCCGTTTCGAACGTTATTTACACATGCAGCGATTTGCCGGATGCGTTTGACGGATTCCGAATTCTTCATGTATCCGATCTGCATAACAAGGCGTTCGGAAAAGGACAAAAAAGAATTATCGGCGTAATGGCGCACACGAAACCGGATATGATTGCGGTCACGGGCGATATTATTGATAAAAGGCGTTTCGGAACGGCGGCGGCGCTGACGCTGGCATTGGAAGCCGTCAAAGTCGCGCCGGTTTATTATGTGCCGGGCAACCACGAAAAAACGGCGGGCATATATGAGCAGCTTTCCGAAAGACTGAAATCGTTGGGCGTGAAGGTGATTGCGAACGACGCGGAAAGGATCGAGCGAAACGGAGCGGAGATCATACTGGCCGGCGTAAAGGATTGGGAGTTTTACCGGCCCGGAATAACGAAAGAGGAAAGGAAAAGCGGCAGAACCAGAGCGGACGCCGAATTTGAGCTGAGGCTGAGCGTTCTTTCCCGTCAGCATCCGTCCGGTTTTCGAGTGCTTTTATCGCACCGGCCCGAAAAAATGGACGTTTACGCCAAGTACGGTTATCACCTTGTGCTGACCGGACATGCGCATGGCGGGCAGTGGCGCTTTCCTTTTGTGGGGGGGCTGTATGCGCCGAATCAGGGGATTTTACCTGAATACTCAAGCGGGATCCATTATGAAGGCCAAACGGGCATGGTGGTAAGCCGCGGGCTCGGCAACAGCGGCTTTCCGCTCCGCCTTTTCAACAGGCCGGAACTTGTGGTTGTGACATTGAAACGCCGTTGAACAGGGCTCTGCCCGATTTTGATATTCCTTTTCAGTCTGGCGCCGAACCCCGCCGCTTCTTGCAAACACCTGACAGAAATGGCCTTGAGGACATTGTCACAGGCTAGAACCGGGCAGACGCTCATCTCTTCCGGCTCAGCGCTTCCACATCTATCACGTCGCAGACCGGCAGACGCTTTAAAAGCTCCGTCTCATGCGCCACAATGATCACCGTTTTTCCGGAGCCTTCATATATTTTCAAGAAAAGCGCGATCAGTTCGTGATTGAGCTTTGCATCAAAGCCCTTGAACGGCTCGTCCATAAGCAAGAGCCCGGAAGGGTAGCAGAAAGCGCGCGCCATCGCGACACGGCGCTGCATGCCGCCCGAAAGCTCGGAAGGACGCTTGGTTTCGTGTCCGTCCAGACGCACGTCTTTTATCACGGCCGCCACGGTTTTTTGTATCTCCCGCTTGTCCATCACGTCTTTCAGCGCAAACGCGATATTGTCTTTCACATTGTACCACGGAAGCAGCCTGTCTTCCTGAAACAGAAACGATATGCGTTCGGGAACGCCGGAGATACGGACATCAAAATCTTTATCGAGACAGCTTATGATACGCATAAGCTTCGTCTTTCCGCAGCCGCTAACGCCGATAAACGCCGTGATGCCGCCCTGCCTGATGCCGAAGCTGACGTTATCAAACAGTACCGTATCGCCGAAGGCTTTGGTAAGAGAATCAACGCGGATATTCATAGCGATCCGCCTCCCGGGAGAACACGTTTCAAGCCTTTTTCCACCGCAAGGCTGATGACGATGATCGTAAGCGTCCATGCGAAAAGCTCGGGTGTGTCAAGGTAGATTTTTGTCGCGTAAAGCTGATACCCCATGCTATATTTGGGACTCGAAAGCACTTCGGCGGCCACGACGGATTTCCATGAGAAACCGAGACAGACGGAAAGTGCGGAGTAAATATTCGGCAGTACGGACGGCACGACGATTTCGCGTATCACGCGGTGCCGCCTGACTTTGAAGATTTCAGCCATTTCAAGGAGATTCTTATCCACAGAGCGCAGTCCCGACAGCGTGTTTGTATAAAATATCGGCAGACAAAGCAGCACGCAGGAGAATACGGGAACAAACGACGAAGAAAACCAGACGAGCGCCAGCACGATGACCGACATGACAGGGACGGATTTTACCGCCGCCATTGCGGGGCGAAGCAGGCTTTCAAGCCAGCGGAGCCGGAATGCGAAAAATGCCAGCGGTATGCCCAATCCGAATGAAAGGACAAGCCCAAAAATCACCCGGTAAAATGTGTAGCCGATGTTGAGCCAAAAATCAAAAGTGGATGCAAGCGCGCCAAGCGACAAGAATGTCTCGGCGGGCGACGGCATATAAAGAGGCTGATTCACGAGCATGGCGGCAATCTGCCAGACGCTCAGCCAGAAAAGGATGATAAGAATCCATTTTACGGCGCGTCCCGTTTTCTTATTTTTCAGCGGCAACACGATCTCGTCCCCCATGATTGATGCTCCGATTATAGCATAAATAAGCGGATAAGAGACGGTTTTTTTGACGAGCATTTTTAATAATGATCAAAGATAGTCGTCATATTTTATGGAACAGATGAGGAACGTTTTGAAGACGCATTGAATCATGGCGCTGTTTACGGTATGATGGTCACAACGGAGGGGAAAATGGGTTTTACACATCTTCATCTGCATACCGAATACAGCCTGCTCGATGGCGCCGCGCGCATCGGCGATGTGATTTCGCGCGCTGCGTCGCTCAATATGAGCAGCATCGCGATTACCGACCACGGTGTGCTTTATGGCGTCGTGGATTTTTACCGTAAGGCGATGGAGACCGGCATTAAGCCTGTTATCGGATGCGAGGTGTATGTGGCTCCCGGCAGCATGACCGACAAGACAAAAGAGATGAAGGAATATTCCCATCTCGTGCTGCTCGCGAAGAATAACGAAGGCTATCGAAACCTGATGCGGCTGTCGTCGCTTGGTTTTACAAAAGGGTTTTACCATAAGCCCAGAATCGATTATGAGGCGCTTGAGCAAAACAAGAACGGGCTGGTATGCCTCTCGGCCTGCCTTGCGGGCGACATACCGCGGCTGATCATGGCGGGGGATCTGGACGGCGCGAAAAACCTCGCGAAAAGGCTCCAAAGCATGTTCGGCGATGATTTTTATCTGGAGCTGCAGGATCATTTTCTTCCCGAGCAAAAGCAGGTGAATGCCGCGCTCGTCGGCATAAGCGGCGAGCTGTCCATTCCGCTTGTGGCGACAAACGACGTGCATTATACGAACAAGGAAGATGCGAAGGCTCAGGATATATTGCTCTGCATACAGACGCGCTCTTTTGTTGACGACACGGACAGGCTGCGCTTCGGTACGGACGAATTCTATATCAAAAGCGCGGACGAAATGGAGAAGCTGTTTGCGTATGCGCCCGAGGCGTTGAGCAATACGATGCGCATTGCCGACATGTGCGACGTCCGAATGGATTTCAGCACGCGGCACCTGCCTGTTTTCACCGTGCCGGATAACGAAGACCATGACGCATATCTGAAAAAGGTCTGCCTGACGGGGCTTGCGGAGAGATACGAGCAGGTGACGGACGCTCTGACGGAGCGCCTCGAATTCGAGCTTGGCGTCATCAAAAACATGGGTTTTACGGACTACTTTCTCATCGTGTGGGACTTCATCAAATACGCGCGCGACCACGGCATTATGGTGGGCCCCGGACGCGGCAGCGCGGCGGGAAGCCTGTGCGCGTATGTGCTCCGCATCACGGATATTGATCCGATCGAATATTCTTTGTACTTTGAACGTTTTTTGAACCCGGAGCGCGTCAGCATGCCCGATATCGACATTGACTTCTGCATCGAACGGCGGCAGGAAGTGATCGATTACGTGATTGCAAAATACGGCGAAGATAAAGTTGCGCAGATCATCACGTTCGGTACGCTCGGCGCCAAACAGGTGATTCGGGACGTGGCGCGCGCGATGAAGCTGCCGCTTTCGGATGCGGACAGAATCGCCAAAATGGTGCCGTTTGCGGTCAAGATGACGGTGCGGCGCGCGATGGAGGAGAATCCGCGGTTGATGATGGAATATCAGACGAAGCCCGAAATCAAGGAGCTTTTGGATAACGCGATGAAGCTGGAGGGCATACCGCGCCATGCGTCCACTCACGCGGCGGGTGTCGTGATTTCACGCGAGCCCATAACGGAATATGTGCCGCTTCAGATCAACCCGCGCGACGGCAGCGTGATTACGCAGTTCCCGATGGGAACGCTTGAAAGCCTCGGTCTGCTGAAAATGGACTTTTTGGGGCTGAGAAACCTGACGGTAATCCGGCATACGCTTGCGCTCATCGAAAAAACGCGCGGCGAGAAACTGGACCTGAGCAGGCTGAAATACGATGACCCAAAGGTGTACGAGCTGATCGCATCGGGCGATACCGACGGCGTGTTTCAGCTGGAAAGCGCGGGCATGCGCCAGCTTGCGGTGCAGCTCAAGGCGGAGAATCTGGGCGACATCATGGCGGTGATTGCACTGTACCGTCCGGGCCCGATGGACAGCATTCCCGCATATCTGGCGGCGAAGCGCGACCCGAAGAATGTAAAATACCTGCATCCGTCGCTGAAGAAGATTCTTCAAGACACATACGGCTGCATCGTCTATCAGGAACAGGTCATGGAAATTGTGCGCGAACTGGCGGGGTATTCTCTCGGACGGAGCGACCTCGTGCGCCGCGCCATGGCTAAAAAGAAAAAAGATGTGATGGAGAAGGAACGCCGCATATTCTTATACGGCGATGAAGCGAGCGGGGTGGAAGGGGCGCTGAAAAGAGGCGTGTCCGCGGCGGCGGCGGAAACGATTTTTTCGCAGATGATGGATTTCGCCGAATACGCGTTCAACAAATCCCACGCATGCGCATATGCGGCGATCACATACTATACGGCGTATCTCAAATGCTATTACAAAGTGGAATATATGACCGCGCTTTTAAACAGCTTTATCGGCGCGCCGGATAAGATATCCGCATATATCCAATATTGCATAAACGGCGGCATTCATGTGTTTGGCCCGGATATCAACAAATCACAGTATTTATTTGCGCCCGAAAACGGCGGCATACGCTTTGGGTTTGCGGCGATACGCGATGTGGGCCGCGCTGCCGAGGATATTGTGACAGAACGGGAAAAAGGCGCTTATACCAGCTTCCGCGGCTTTATCAACAGAACGGCGGGCATCATCAACCGCAAAATGCTGGACGGCCTGATTTTTGCGGGCTGTTTTGACAACCTCGGTCTCAAGCGTTCACAGCTTGCCGCCGTCAGCGAGCGCGTGCTGAAAGCCGCTCAGGACGCCAAACGCAAAAATGTGGAGGGCCAGATGTCGCTTTTCGATGCGCTGCCGGGCGGCGAAGCGGGCGATACGGACGATTTTGAGGATATTCCGGAATACACAAAGGATAAGCTGCTCGCCATCGAAAAGCTTGCGACGGGCATTTATCTTTCGGGGCATCCGCTCGACCGGTATAAGAAACAGCTGGAAAACAGAGATGTCAATATTGCAAGAATCCTGTCGGCAGCGGACGACGCGGATTCCGCACGCTATTTCGAGTCGCGCGAAGTCGAACTGATCGGCATTTTGAGCGGCGTCAGGCGGCGTTCCACAAAGCTCAAAAAGCTGATGGCAAACGCATGGCTTGAAGACCTGTTCGGCACACTGGAGCTTGTGATATTTCCTAGCGCGTTTGCAAAGGTGGAAACGATGCTGGTTGACGACGCGATTGTGCGCGTGATCGGCAAAGTGGATATCCGCGAAGACGAGGCGCCGCAGCTTCTCGTGGACGACATAAAGCCGTTTGTTATGAAGGACGAAAAATATGCCGGCAAAAGACTTTTTGTCCGGATACCAAAGGATATGGGCGACGATACGATGAAGCTGAAAGCTTTATTGCGCACATCGCCGGGAGACGAAAGCGTATCGGTTGTGATTGAGAAGACGGGTAAACGGATCAAAGCGGGCGGTTCGCTGGGTGTCACGCTGACCGATTCGCTTGTCCAGAATCTCGAAGCGGCGTTCGGCAAAGATAATGTGGTTGTCGGATAAAGCATATTGTTTCGTTGAAAGCATTATGTTAATATATGACTATAAAACAAGGCGGGGTGGCAAAGATGGATTCGGACAGCGGGAAGGATTTCAATCAGGATTATATCGTCGTCAAAGCGCTTGAGGACGGCGTGAACATTATCGGCATGACACGCGGACGCGATACCCGTTTTCATCATACAGAAAAGCTTGACAGCGGGGAAGTGATGATCGCTCAATTCACCGAAAATACATCGGCCATAAAAATCAGGGGCAAGGCGCAGGTGAACACCGCGTACGGCATTATCTATTCGGGTAAAACCGATGCGTAAAAGGAGGCCATAAGATGTGGATTGTTGTCGGCATGGCGGGATCACTGAAAATGGCGCAGATCATGCAGAGGCTCCTCGAATCGGAAGGAATACTCGTCAAAATCCGCAACGTGTCGTCGAAGGCAAAGTGCGGCGGCGACACCTACGAAGTGATGACGCTTGAATCCGAGTCAAAAGCGGCAAGAGAGATTCTCATGGAAAACGGTTATTGATAATTTTTAAATAAAAGGGGCGACGATATGAAAAAAGTGGAGTGCAGGCTGCAGGTGAGATATTCGGAAGTCGGCAGACAGGGGCTCGCGCATCATGCCAATTATCTGAACTGGCTGGATATCGGCCTTGAAGAAATCGTGAAGCAGTGCGGCTTAAGCTACAAGGAAGTCGAGGATCTCGGCTATTTTCTCGCACCGCTGTCCGATTCCTGTCAATATATCCATCCCGCCTATTATTGCGATATTTTGACGGTCAGGGTTTCCGTCGCCGAGCTGAGCGCCGTCAAGGTCAAGTTCTGCTACGAGATAATCCGGGAAAAAGACGCGAAGCTTATCGCGACGGGTCAAAGCACACACGTTTTTGTGGACAAAAACTTCAAGCCGTATTCGATGAAGCGTGTGGTTCCGCGGCTTTATACGATGCTTGAAGACATGATGTAATCAAGGCGCCGAAAAAGCGCCTCGGCTTGTCGAAAAACCTTCGGTTTTCCGACAGATTTCCGGCTTTGCTTGTTCCTCGCAAGCTCGAAACGGCGCAAAGCCGCAAGGTGTGGGCTGCGCGGGCAAAGCCCGTCTTGCCCACAAATTATATATTCAGCTTTATTGACAGTCTGAGGCTCCGAAAAGCGCCTTTTATGCAATTCGACGCTATTTTCGCAGCGCCATGGCTGCGTCGGCAATGTTCTGCCCAAGCGTTTTCATGGTCTGTATGCCTTCTTCATCCGAAGCCACGTCGCCGATGGCGCCGCCGATGCCCTGATTCCAATAACTCGATCCGACGACGATGCATTCGCTGATCGTAAAGAGATTGTTCATTGCGTTAAAAGCGGTCAGCGCACCGTTGCGCCGCACAGCCGTTACGCTCGCGCATATTTTTCCCTTGAGAAGCTTGTGAGGGCGGCATATGTAGCCGACACGGTCGATAAACGCCTTCATCTGTGCGGTGATTCCGCCGAAGTATACGGGCGAGCCGAGTATCAGAATGTCCGCCGCGCTGATGGCTTTTACGGCTTCGTTGACGATATCGTCGTCGAAGGCGCATTTGGGCACAACGCTTTTGCGGCATGCGCCGCAGGCAATGCAGCCGTGTATATCGCGGCCGCCTGCCTGTATCACCTGTGTGCCGATTCCTCGCAGCTCAAGCTCGCCAAGCACGGTGGAAAGCAGATAAAAAGTATTGCCCATCGGCCGCGGGCTGCCGTTAACCGCAATCGCTTTCATTCGTTTCGTTCCTCCTTGTTTGGTTTCCTTATTATTTTATCAGTACCGATACCCATGCATGACAGTTTTCGTATTCTTTACGTTTCTCTCAGTACTTCAAGCAGCTGCGCCGCGCTGTCAAATAGGTAGTGCGGCTTCAAACCGCTTAAAGCGATGTCGTCTTTTGTCATTTCACCGGACAGCACGCCGATCGCGCACATGCCGTTTTCGATCGCCAACCGCATGTCGGTATAAAGCCGGTCCCCGACGACGCCGATATTATGAGCGGGCCGGCCGGCATTTCGCATAATGTATCCGGCGGTTTCCGCAAAAGGCTTTCCGATGAATTTGGGTTTCCTGCCCGTCGCGTGGGTCAGCATGGCGCATATGCTCCCGCAGTCGGGCAGCACCTTGCCGCCTTCAAGAGGGCAGACGGCGTCGATGTTTGTGGCGATGAAGGGGATGTCTTGGCGTAACAGATCAACCGCACGAGCGGCTTTCTCAAAGCGGTAAGTCGTATCGAAACCGACCACCACACAATCGGGAAACGCCGTATCGGCACAATCGATACCGGCGGCCGTCAATTGCATGACAAGCGGCTCTGTACCCACCACATAGGCGCGAGGGGAAGGCCCGAACGTCTTGAGAATATAATCGGCGGTCACGTCGCCGGAGGTGATGATATGCGGATTATCCGCAATGCCCAGACGTTTTAATTTTGCCGTATAATCAAGCGCCGATTTGGACGAGTTGTTTGTGAAAAAGCAGTAGCGGATTCCCGCTTCTTCAAAAAAAGCGATCAGCTCTCTTGCGCCCGGGAGCACTTCGTCGCCAAGATACACTGTTCCGTCCATATCAAGCACATAATAATCCAATTCCTTTATCGCCATAAGCCGCATCCTTTCTGTGGCATTGTACCAAAAAAGGAAGCGGGACTCAACGAAAAAACATGTAAACAAAATGAATAAATTTAAAGACCATCCATATTTCAAACGCAATGCACGCAATTGCCCGTTTCCGACTCAAAGGCTGAAACAGCACGGATGAAAAGGGAAAAAACGCTTATGCATTGGAAGAAAATATCGCCGTCCGGCTTTACGCGGAATATACATAATGGTATAGTAAGAAAAACGGAGGAAGGCCGATGAAAACAGTGGGACTGGCGCTTGGAGGCGGCGGCGCGCGGGGGGTGGCGCATATCGCCTATTTGAAGGCGCTGGATGAGATGGGTATTAAGCCAAGCATCATTTCCGGAACGTCGAGCGGCGCCATTGTAGGGTCGCTTTATGCCGGAGGGATGACGCCCGACGAAATGATGGCGATGCTTGAGCGGCTGTTCAATATCAAAAAGCGTTCCAATGTGTCGCTGCTTAAAGCCTTTAAGCGCGAAGGTTTTGCAAGCGGCATCGCGAAACCGTTCCTTATGGAACTGCTGCCTAAAAAAACGTTTGAGGAGCTTGATATTCCTCTCAAGATTGTGGCTACGAATTTTCATACGCTCCAGGAAAAAGTGTTTGATACCGGAGAAATATTACCCGCGCTGATGGCCAGCATCGCTTTTCCGAGCGTTTTTGTTCCGCAGCAGGCCGACGGCGCTTACTATGTGGATGGCGGCGCCACAAACATTGTGCCGTTCGATATCATCAGAAAAGAATGTGATGTGCTGATTGCGATCGACGTTTCTCAGGTGCGGGCGGACGCCTCGCTAAAGCCAACAATCAAAAACGCAGTGCATGCCACTTGGGCCGCGACGCAGGAAGCGTTGATATCCTGCAAGCTCAAAGTAAACCCTGTGGATTTATTTGAGAGGCCAACTTTTAGTAACGTCGCCACTATGGAGTTCTATAAATACAAAAGCATTTACAAGCGCACGCAAGCCCTTATTCCGGGCTTTGTTGAGCGCCTTAATCAAGTTCGATAAAGGGGAAAACCAATGGCTAAAACACTTGGAATCGCTTTCGGAGGAAGCGGCGCGCAGGGCCTTGCGGGCATCGCGTACATCAAGGCGCTTGAGGCGCTGGAAATCAAGCCGGATATCGTTTCCGGTACGGGCGTGGGCGCCGCCGTGGCCGCAATGTATGCGGCGGGGATGACAAGCCAGAACATGATCGATTTTCTGAATGAAATCGACTTTCCGGGTACGAAGAGGCCGGTCAATCCGCTGAAGGTTAAGGACGCCAAATACGGCTTGCTCGACGGCCTCGGCATCGAGGAGTATTTTCAGATGATTATGCCGGTCAAGGTATTTGACAGGCTGTATTTTCCGTTGAGAATCGTCGCGGCGGATTGGGCCACCGGCAGTCAGGTGCTTTTTGAATATGGCGATGTGGGGCAGGCGGTGCGTGCGGCGATGTCGATACCGGGCATTTTTATGCCGCGAGAAATCGGCGGAGAGCTCCTTATTGACGGTTCCTGCGTGAACCCGGTGCCTTTTGACGTGATACGGAAGGACTGCGACGTTTTGGCTGCTATCGACCCGAATGTCAACGAAGGAGACGCTCCGTCCATCGTTTACGGCGTGATGACCGGCGCGTTCAACGCCGCAAAGAAAGCGCTGGCGGAGGAAAAGAAAAAAGCGTGCAATGTGGAGCTTTATGAGAGCATACTGGTGGATGAAATCAATCCGTTTGATTTTGCTTTATTCAATGAGATCATTGAGTCGTCAGAGGAAAGGGCGGGACTGTTTGCCGTGAAGCTTCAGGATATGCTTGAATCCAAACATGATAAGGAAGCCAAATAAGCAAAAAGCGGAACACGGTGGATGAGAGATTTAAAGGCGGGCTTTTGATTTGGCCCGCCTTTTATGGTATAAGCAATTCAATTTTCACAAAATTAAGTCAAAAATATGAATAAAATCAATCCTCATTGCAATATTTGTTGTATTGTTGTAGAATTAAAAAAATAACATGTCTTTTTATCTCATTTTGCATTTATATGACGATATGTGTTATTGGGGGAATAATATGCGCGAATTATTGTCCGGTTTGCTGAACGGAAGGAACAAGCTTGCCGTTATCGGTTTGGGTTATGTGGGCATGCCTTTGGCGACGGCTTTTGCGAAAAAAATCGACGTGATCGGTTTCGATTCCAATAATCGAAAAATCGAAATGTATATGAAAGGGCAGAATCCGGAACATGTTGTGGAAGACGAAGAACTGCTTGCTACAACGGTAGCTTTTTCCTCAGATAAGAAGGTTCTGACCGGCGCCGACGTGTTTATTATCGCGGTACCGACGCCGATCGACGCCAATAAAGCGCCGGATCTTGTTCCCGTCATTTCCGCTTCCGTAACGGTGGGACAGGCGCTGAAAAAAGGCGGCGTTGTCATATATGAATCGACGGTATATCCAGGCGTTACGGAAAACATCTGCATACCTGTGCTCGAAAAGGAAAGCGGATTGAAATGCGGCGCGGATTTTAAAGTCGGTTATTCACCCGAACGCATCAACCCCGGCGACAAAATTCACAAATTTGAAAATATCAAAAAGATCGTATCCGGCATTGACGGGGAAACGCTTGATTTTATCGCAAGCCTGTATGAGCTTGTGGTGGAAACGGGCGTTCATCGCGCGCCCAGCATCAAAGTGGCGGAAGCGGCAAAGGTTGTCGAAAACAGCCAGCGTGATATTAATATCGCGTTTATGAACGAGCTCGCAATGGTTTTTGAGCGCATGAACATCGACACGATGGATGTGATTGAAGCGATGAATACAAAATGGAACGCGCTTAAGTTTTATCCCGGCCTAGTCGGGGGCCATTGCATCGGCATCGATCCGTATTATTTTATTTTTGAAGCAGAGAAGCACGGCTATATCAGCAAGATCATTCTGTCGGGAAGAAAGATCAACGACGAAATGGGCGGCTTCATCGGAGATATGGTGATTAAACAGCTCGTGCTGGCCAATAAGCAGGTGCGGCAGTCGAAGGTGTATATTTTGGGGTTCACATATAAGGAGAACTGCGCGGATATCCGAAACACAAAGGTCATGGATATCGTCAAAAAACTGGAAGAATACGGAATCGAGCCGGCTGTGGTGGACCCTCATGCGGACCCTGAGGCGGTGTATAAAGAATACGGCATCAGGCTGCTGCCTTTTGAAAATGTGTCGGAGGCGGATTGCCTTGTTTTTGCGGTGGCGCATGATGAATTTAAGAATATGGACGCGGATAAGCTCGGGATGCTTTTTAAAGACATCAGAAATGATGAAAAAGTGATCATCGACGTGAAAAGCATGCTGGATAAACCGGCTGTCTTAAGCAGGGGATATAAATATTGGCGGTTATAAACGGATGCTTTTAAGAATGGCACGAAAAACGGAAATCACATTCATTTTGCTGGCGTTGATATTGACGCTCTGTTCCTGTGCGCCCTCGGTTCCCGTTTCGCAAAGCGCTGAAGATAAACAGGTGGATAATATACTGAACAGTTTTGAAGGCGGCTCCGCTCAAACGATATCCGGCGTAATGACGCTGGAGAAGACGGTATCCATTGTGTTTTTGGGGTCAACGGACGTTTCTGTCATGCAGCGATTGACGGACCTGCTGAGCCGATATGGCGTTCAGGCGACTTTCTTTCTGCCGGGTATCGACGTTTCCGAGAATCCTCAGATCGCCATTAATATTAAGGAAAAGGGTTATGGTTTCGGCAACTATGCGCTGGACGGCGGCGAAGAAATGGATAAGCAAACAAAAGAGGACGCGGCGCGCAAACTATATCGAGCCCAAATGATCTATTATAACGCCGTTTCCGAACAGCCCACGATGTTCACGTGCGACAGCACGAATTATACGAGCGACCTGCTGCAAACGGCAAAGGCTGTCGGATTGGATTATGCGGTTCAGCCCAATAAATATCTGAACCAAAACAGCTTCTCCTCGGAATCGCAGGCCGGCGCATATGCGCAGAATACGGATTGGGGATCGGTCATCGCCATTAAAATCGGGCGCGAGCTGGACGACGTGGAAGCGGGAATAAAAGATGAGGAAGTGCTGACTCCTGCCGTTGACAAGCAGCCTTCCGTTTCAACAACGCCCGCCGCATTGCCCGAGGACAAGGACGAAAGATTTCTTTTGGTGACCGAATGGCTG
>JAJUJH010000058.1 GCA_029265435.1 Clostridiales bacterium | reverse complement strand
TTTGTATATCTGCAAAACCGATACTTTTTTTCGTTGCCATAGCTTTTTCTCACCTTTTTCGTTACTATGGCAGCATTCTACATCCTATACTGACCGTTTTTTGGGACTCTTCTTTCATGCTTCATCTTAATAGCCATGTTTTTCTTTTATGCGCCCGAAAAGAGTTTTTTCCAGCTTCATAAACATGACTCCTCTCACATCACATACTATATTCACATGGTCAACTCAAATATATAGCCTCCGATCGTCGCCGTCAGAAAAATGACGATAACAACAGCCGCCACCAGCTTCTTTTTAAAAATACCGGCAAGCATGCTCATTTCGGGAATCGCCATACCTGCCCCTCCTATTATCAGCGCGACGACAGCGCCTATTCCCATGCCTTTCTGCAAAAGCGCCATCCCAATAGGAATCGCCGTTTCCGCACGAATGTATAACGGCACACCAATTGCCGCCGCCACAGGAATCGCCAACGGGTTATCCGGTCCGGCAACCCGTATCACAAAATCTTGAGGGACATATCCGTATATCAATGCGCCGATGCCCACACCAACAAGAAGATAGATCAATACACTTCTGAAATCCCCCCATGCCTTCATAAAGGCAATTTTGAGCCTTTTCAAAAACTGTTTCGGGATCTGCTCGTCTTCTTCTGGCACGCCGCCTTTTATACGCACTTTTTTCACTTGCTTTTCCCCGCCGGCTTTTTCTATGGCTATGCCAAAGACAACGGCGCCAATAAACACAATGGCAAAATAGGCAATGCAAGTCCGCCAGCCCATTAAAGCAATCAGCATTGTAAGAATGATCGGATTCAACAAAGGAGACGCGATCACAAAAGACATGACTGTTCCAAAGTTTATCCCCGCTTCCAAAAATCCGAGCGTTAATGGAATCGTTGAGCAGGCGCAAAACGGTGTTATGGCGCCTATAAAAGCACCCATGATGTTGCCCAATATTCCCTTACCGGCCATCCATCTCTTTATTTTCTGCTGGGGAATATTCATCAGCAGTAAAGCCACTAACGTGCTGATGCCAAGAAATAAGGCGGTCAGCTCAAGAGAGATAGTGAAAAAATAGATAGCGGTATTGGTCAGTGTGTTCACGAAAAGCATCCGCCCTTTCTATATATGAGTGCGAACATCGCTGTTGAACCATTTTTCAAGATTCTCTAAATCGCTTGCGTATCGCTTTTCTTTTCTGAGGTTTTTCGCAACCAATATATCCAGAAACTCATCTCTTTTTTTCCTGATCAGCTTATAAAATACCCACTGCGCCTGTTTTCTGTCGGATACAATCCCCGCATTTTTGATGTACGCCAAATGTCTTGACGCTTTTGTCTGTGTGATATGCAGAACTGCCGTAAAATCACACACGCAAAGCTCATCTTTTTCATAAAGCAAGTTGACCATCCTGAGGCGTGTTTCGTCAGACAACGCTTTCAGCACATCCGCTATCGGTCTCACTCAAATTCTCCTTACATTTGTGTATCCGCATATTCGTTTATACAAATATTATATGCATCGGTATCAAATTTGACAACCCCGATTCCTCAATTTATGTGCACTGCCTTCATAAATCGATGAATCGGGGCCGTTTGAAACAAAGATGATGTAATTGGAACAACGATGTGTTTTTTTGACTGCTCTTTTTTTATTAAAACGATGATATTCAGCATCACCGGTGCAAGGCAGACCGGTAAAAACGGCCATGCTCAGGCATCCGGCCGAAGCCAATTTCAAACTCTCTCTCGCAATATGGAAGCGGCTTCATGATACTGCGGCTTTCAGCAGCCGCAACCGCCGCAGCCGCAGCCGCACGAGCCCGAAGGTTTTTCACCGTTATCACCGAAATACGTTATGGCTTCAGCGGGACAAATACTCTGGCAGCCGTGGCAGCCTTCGATACAGCCTTCCGGGTTGACGACAACGGGTTTATCCTGTCCCTTTTCGTAAACTCCATGCTTGCAATAATTCACACACGAGCCGCATTCAATGCAATTATCTTCGTTGATGACCGGATACCAATTCTTTGACATTGCTAATCTCCTTAATTTTTTTATCAATTAATAATATAATAAAATCAAAAAGCTTTCAACCATTGGCGTTCAAATCAGACCTTCAAATTAAACATTTACCGGCTTGATTATTCCTACATCGGCACAGCAGTCGTACTCAAATTGCAGAGTAATATGATTTATTCCATAGTGCTCTTTCAGTATATGGCTAATGCTTTCAGAAAGTGTTTTCGTTTCACTAACCAACATATCTTCTATGTTTACATGGGCTTCAAAATTGATGTTATTTTCATCTATACACCATACATGAACATGATGGATATTAACAACGCCGTTTATTTTGCCGAGATCTTCAACAATCTCGTTTATGTCAATATGCTCGGGCGTTCCCTGCATCAAAATATTAAATGCATCCTTCAGAATGCCGAAGCTTTCCTTGATGATAAAAATGCTTATTAACACCGTCAGCAGAGGATCCACCCAATATATTTCAAGATAATAAATCAATATGCCTCCCACCACAACCCCTATTGATGAAAGCATATCGCCCAGCAGGTGAATATACGAAGATTTGATGTTCATGTCGCCTTGAGAACCTTTTTTCAATAACAGCACGCCCAGCGCATTTGCGACTAACCCTATAAGAGAAACCCAAATAACCACTCCGCCTTTGACCATTTGCGGATTAACAAATTTCTCATAGGCCTCTTTTAAGAGAAAAATAGAAATTCCAACAAGGACTGCAGAGTTTAGGAGAGCGGCCATTATGGATACTCTCCTATATCCGAAAGTTTTTCTGATATTACTCTGCTTTTTAGATATTTTGATAGCAAAATAGCTTATTATCACAGATAATCCGTCGCTTAAGTTGTGAAGCGCATCGGATATAAGCGATAAGCTCCCCGAAAAAATCCCGCCGACGATTTCTGCAGCAGTAATCAGAAAATTAAGGAGCATTACGAAAAGAAGCCGGACACCTTTGATATTCGATACGCAATACAGGAATCAGCGAAAATACCGCATAAAGCCCGAATACGCCGCGCCAGTTTAAAAAATATGCTATTATACCGCCTATCGCCATACTCAACCCCTGGCCAAGAAACGATATGCCCATAAACGTGCCGATAGCTCCTTGTCTTTCCTGAATCGGATAGGCGTCTCCGATTATTACCGATTACTTTTTTATTTCCGGCTGAACGCCCGCTTTCATCTCACCGATCGCTTATTCTAAAAGCGATATTTCAATTTTTTGCACTTTAATAAGCTTGTGCCCAATATATTCTTGACCATAATGAGTCATTTTAATTTACAGCCACAGCCGCCATCTTCAAATAATAATCCCATGACTTTTCATGTTATTTATTGGCGAGTATTTTTTAAATAATCGTTATAAACTTCTTCGAATTTTTCTTTGACTTCTTTTGTGACTTTATCGACCATTTCTCTATGCTCGTCCGTCAGGTCGCGCGTCGATAAAGGCCCTTCCAGCGCCTTCTTCTCTCCTATGATTTCAGACACATCCAGCGCAGCGCTTACTCGGCCGCTGTACTTTTCCGTCGCGCGTTTGGCACAGCATTTTGAACAGCCGTCCACCGCGATTGTCGGATAGTCCCTTGCAAAGCTGCGTTCTTCCTCGCCCCCCGCAAGATAAAGCGGCAGACAAATCGTGACGGTCTCGTCCGGGTAGATTTCATCCATCATTTTGCGAACAGCCAGCCTGGATATCGTCCCCCCAAGACAATCCTCTCCGCTGCAGGAGACAACACCGATACTGATTTTATTATCCGCCATCATCTTAGCCCTCCTTATAAAGCTCTCTCACTCTATCGCTGATTTCGCCGGCAATCTCATCGGCAATCAGCCAGCCCTCTTCGGTCAGTTCCGTCGCAGTGCCTGGCTTCGCACCCTTATGCTTCCTGAACGTATCGACAATCCTTCGTTTTTCTTCTATGATGCCGCCGGCCAGTTCCACGCTTTTGGCCGCACACATCGCGGGGCAGCCGTCCAGCGTGATGCACCTTTTTCCTTGAATCTTGTCCTTGATTTCTTCGTCGCCGGTCACAATATAAGCGAGGCACATTGCTTTTGCTTCATTCGGGCAGTCTTTGACCGTTTTGAGCGCGCTTTCTCGGCCAATCAGGCCGTAGACTTTGCCCATACCGCTGCATGGAATCACCAATACCTTATCTGGCATGAAACTCATCGACCTTTCTTTTTAATACTTTAAAATATCCGTCAAAATCCAAAAGAAGCTCCCTGTCGCCTTCAAAATCGGCAAGCTTCACCTCGGCAATCCAGCCTTTTTCATATGGGTTCTGGTTGATCAGCTCCGGCGCGTTTGAAAGCGCCTCGTTCACCGCCACCACTTTGCCCGAAACCGGAGATACGACTTCGAAAACCGCCTTGCCCGATTCGATTGTGCCAAGCTCCCCGAATTGCTCGACCTCCGCACCGATTGCGGGCGGCGTAAAAAACATGATGTCCGACAGGCTTTGCTGCACATAATCCGATACGCCGATCCGCGCGGTATCGCCGATCACATATGCCCAGCAATCGTTCTCGTTGAAATAAAAGCCTTCCTTCGGTACCCGAAATATGAATTTATCCTTTCTGTATATGTCATATTCAATATGTTCCGGCAGCGCAAACTCGCTTTCCTTCGCTTCAGCCGCTGGCTCCTTTAAAAGCTCTGCGGCTATCTGCCTCGCGAGTTCCAACTCCTTCTCACCTAATCTCAACGAATCGCCAAGGCCAATCCCTCTGGTCTTGGCTTCTTCCGTAACCGTTACCTTGCCTGCAACTTTTAAACCCTTCTCGGCGGCAAGCTTGCTTGCGCACCGCGTCGCGCATCCGTCCACCACGAGCAAAGGCTTCTCCTCTGCCATTTTCTTGTATCTTGCGTCTGCGACCCTGAGCAGAACCGGGCAGATGATTTCACTTTCAGACTTTTCAGCCAGTTGCAGTGCAATCTCTCCGGCAACGCATCCCGCACATTTGTCAAGTCCGTTGCATGGCAGAACGGCAAAGCTTTTATTCATTTGCTCCCATCTCCTTGCGTATTTCTTTTATCTTCTTTGTTATCTCACCCTTGTCCGGAAATGAGAGCGCATCCACGCCGCAGGTTTTACCGCACGCACGGCAGAACACCACACAATTGTCTGGGTTTTTGACGATCAGCTTTTTTTCCTCATTTTCCCTGACCTCAAACACCTGATGCGGGCAGAACTTGACGCATTCCATACAGTAGTTGCACTTATCATAGTCGATCCTTGGGCTCCAATCGATCCGGTTTCTCGGCACGCCCATAAAGGTTTCGTCGCTCATGACTCTTCCTCCTCATCCAGCTTCTCAAGCGCTTGTTCCACTACCCTGAACGCCTGTTCGTTCGTCATATCGCGTATGTCAAGCATAACGGCGTCCTTTTCAATATCCAGCCCCGCGTCCTTAAACGCCTGTTTGAACATCTTCCTTTGCATATTGGGCGCACATGCGCCGATGATCACCTTTCTGTGTGCTTTCAGGAAAAATCTGTCTCCGTCTTCCTCGCAAAGCTGCGGATGGATAAAACCATATTCCACGGGAAGCTCAACCCTGACCTGATTGATAAAGTCCCAAATGTCCATAGCTTTAAAACCGGGGCATTTCCCGGTGCACACACACATGATAAATCCGGGCAGCTGCTTTTCTGACATTTTCAACACTCCTTTGTTTTTTATTTATGAATCGCTCTGCCTGCCGCATCCGCGCAGGCCTCCATCACACACTCGGAAAGCGTCGGATGAGGATGGATCATATCCGCAAGCACATCCGCCTTTACGCCAAGCGTTACGGCCAGCGTCAGCTCGGATATCAGCTCTGAAGCGTGAAGCCCCAATATGCGCGCGCCGATGATCACGCCGGTGGCGCTTTCCGTAATGACTTTGACGAAGCCCTCACGTTCCCCATGAGACAGCGCCCTGCCGTTGTTTCTGAAATCAAAGCGTCCGGTCTTCACATCGATGCCTTTTTCCTTCGCCTGCCGCTCGCTTAATCCGACGGAAGCAACTTCCGGGTTTGTATACACGCAAGCGGGCACAGCGTTTTCATTGAGCCGGCTCCGAATACCCATCGCATTTTCGGCGGCGACCCTGCCTTCCGCGAAGGCGAGATGCGCAAGCAGCTTTCCGCCGACAACATCTCCGGCGGCGTAAACACCCCGTACGCTTGTTTCCATGCGGTCGTTGACCACTATTGTGCCTTTCTTGGTCTCTATCCCTAAAGAAGCCATCAATTCCATATTACAATTTGATTTTCTGCCGATCGCGGACAAAACCGTATCGGATATCAGCGAAACCGTGGTTTCTCCATTCTCAATCACTGTTTCAAGGCCGTTCGGTGTTTTGCGGATCTCTTTTACCCTCGAGCCGAGATGGAATTTAACACCCTGCCGCTTCATGATCTTGATAAGTTCTGCGGTTACGTCCTCATCCTCGCCGGGCAACAGGGTGTCCATCATTTCAACCACCGTTACGGCTGTTCCAAAAGACCGGTAATACGTCGCAAATTCGAGTCCGATCGCACCCGCCCCGATGATCGTGATGCTTTCGGGTATATCGGAAGATTCCAGTGCGGCGTCGCTTGTGATGACGCCTTCAAGCCCGATGCCGGGGATATCCGGAACAAGCGGCTCGGAACCGGTTGTGATGATCAGCTGATTGCAGGTTATCTCTGCTCCGCTCTCTTTTGTTTCAACGGCTACGCTTGTCGGCGATACAATCACGCCTCTGCCCCTCAATAATTCGATGCCGTTTTTGGACATCAGGGATTCAAGTCCTGTTCTTAAGCTTCTGACCACCCTGTCCTTTCTTGATATCGCGGTACCCATATTCAGTGAAGCCGCCGACGGTTCAATTCCGAATTCCTTTGCCCTGTTTACCGACTGCATCGTTTCCGACGTTTTCAGCAGCGCCTTCGTTGGAATGCATCCCCTGTTCAGACAGGTTCCGCCCAGTTCTCTTTCTTCAATCAGCACGACCTTCGCGCCAAGCTGTGCCGCGCGTATGGCGGCCACATAACCGGCAGGCCCTCCGCCGACAACACAGATATCGAAATCATTTTTCACGGCTTTGTCTCGCATTTCAATTACCTTTTTAGTATTTTCTTAATTAATTATATTTCAGGGCTCACCGAAAGTCAACCTTTTTTAATCCATATTTTCAGCGCGTTCATACAATTCCGCTATCTCGTCTTTTTTCATCAGCTTTTCGGTGATATACGCGATGGCCGCGATAACGAACAGGTCGATCCCGAGCCTGAGCAGCGTAAATTTCCAGCCCATCGACGAAGCTTCAAATAACAGCATAGGCACCTTCGTCGTTGACCATGCGCCGATAAAAATCAGCACGTTGGAGAATTTGCTTCCTTTTTTCATGAGCATGCCCGCCACAGGAAACGCCGCGTAGAGCGGACCCGCCGCCGCAGACCCAAGCAGAAAAGCGATCGCAATGCCAATATATTTCGACTTTTCACCCATGATCTTGATCATGGATTCTTTGCTCACCCAAACGTCAAGCAAGCCGAGCAAAATAAATATGGGAGGAACAACCGAAAGCATCTCAAGCGTGTTGTCCCATGTGATTTTGACGGAACTCATGCCAATCGATGGAAAGAATATCACGATCGCGATATTCAATATCAGTAAAATGATAAACGCCGCATATCTTTTTATCAGCTTCTTCATCCCAGCACCACTCCTATCACAGCCGCGATCGCGAACGAAAAGACAAAGGCCAGTCCGTTGCGGATAAAAGCAGCCTTTTTGCCGAAATACTTAATCTCAAGAGGCAGCGTCACCACGCCCACCATCATCAGCGTGGAAATAAAGGCCGCCATCTGCATATAGCCCGCACCGCTTCGAAGCAGCGAAGCGGCCAGCGGGAAAGCCACAAATCCCGGAATCAACGTGATAGACCCAACAATCCCCAGAATGATCACGCCCGTCCATCCGGAATTTTCACCGATTAAGCTTGAAATGGTTTTGGCGTCAAGGACCGAAAGCATCATGCCGATTATGAGTAATATCGACAAGAATTGAGGAAGAATATTCTCAAACGCTTTCCAGGCCTTCTTGAGCGCCATTTTTGTCTTCTTCCTGTTTTTTATGAATGACAGCGTTAGAAGCGCCGCGGTCAATGCATACAGGATAATCGTAAACATACATATATCCTTTCATATATTTTAGATATTTATTAAATAATAAATCTATTATAGAATAAACCGCGTTTTTCTATTCGTCAATCTTTATTTGACAAATCTTTTTTATTAGCATATTATCATTTTGTTTTTATCAATTAATAAAACTCTTATGGAGGATCATATGACGCTTGAGGACATGTATGTGAGGATCTTTAAAGCATTGGCGCATCCGATCAGAATCAAAATTGTCATGAACCTGCTTGACGGGCCTTTATGTGTTTGCGTATTGAATGAAAATGTGGATTTCAGCCAGTCTAACCTTTCTCAGCATCTGAAAATTCTGAAGGACGCGGGCATCCTGACGTCTGAGAAAGACGGGATCCGAATCATGTATCGAATCAAAGACGACGAGGTGCGCCATCTTCTGAGCGTTACCGAGCGGATCATCAAAAACGAAGTTCAAATGATGAACAGCAAGCTATCGGGAATCGGCTGATGAAATAAGGGCTGCTCTGTGATTCTCAGAACAGCCCCGTTTCGGTTCGGATTTTTGCTAAAATCCCAAATAAAACATATAAAAGGCCAAAAGCAGAATAATCGTCCCCATTGTGATTTTGAATATTTTATTGTACCTGCCATACTTCTCGGATGCGGACAGTTTTTTGACAAAGCCCACCGATGTTCCGGCAATCATGACAAGCACACTGTGCCCCACAGAGTACAGCAAAAGCAAGACGATTCCCCAAACCAGACTGCCTTTTTCGGCCACCATCGCCAATAACACGATCAGGACAGGCGTGGCGCAGGGAGAAGCGAAAAGCCCTCCGAGCAAACCGGTTATCGCAGCGCCTATGTAGCCTTTTTTCGTATTTTTGCTTATCGCCGTGTTCTGAGGGATAATGTAAATGATTTCCCATGTCTGCAAGGCCATCAGCACCATCAGCACTCCAAGAACAATATACCACCATGAACCTGTCGTCTGCATCAATTTCCCCATCAGGGATGCAATCGTCCCAAGCGCCGTAAACGTGACCGCCATTCCCAGACAGAACACCAGCGAATAGCGGAACGCCTTTTTGACATCGTTTCCCGCGTATCCGCCGACATAGCCGATAACAAGCGGAACGCTGGAGAGGGAGCAAGGGGTAAACGACGTCAATACTCCCGCCAGAATCGCCAGCAGAGGCGCAAGCCAGAAATGACTGTTGATTGCCGCACCCAACGCTTCAAGCCACTGATCGATCATTCGACACCCATCTCCTTAAGCGCCGCCATTATTTCATCCTTTGTCATTCCGCCTTCATGCGCCGTAAACATATGCGCGTTGGTGAGCTGATGGCCATACATGATGAACGAACTGCTTTCCGCATCGGAAGGAACATACGGCTTTCCGTCTTTATCGAAGAAAAACTGGGTCGGGATAACCCGAAGCGGAAAGATCTTTGCGGCATCCGCATTGACCCATACATCAACGAATTTAACGATCACTTTTCCCCGAAGCTCTTTATTCAGCTCTTCCAATACTGGTTCCATCTTCTTGCAAGCGTCGCAGGAATCGGAACCAAAATCAATGATCACGGGCAATCCGTATGATAAAATTTTCTGAAAGTCAAAATTATCGGTCGCATCAAGGTCGAATTCCGATGAACTGAAATCTAAGCCGGTATTGCCGGCACTGTCTGCCGCTTGGGTTTCAGTCTGCTCAGCGTTTTTCTCGCTGGTTTGCGCCGCAGGCAGGGAATCGGCGTGATTATCGTTTCCGCCCTTCGGCTGGTTCTTAAAAAAATATATCCCGGCAACCGTTATGACGATGAGTACGGGGACCGCTATTCTTATCAATAATCTTTTTGTATTGTGGCTTTGTTTTTTTTCACCGCTTTTTTGATTCATAAAGTGTTCTCCAACATCTATACAATATCGTGTATTTTGCCTTTCAGCTCCAATACCTTTCGCTCAATGGCTTTTGCGGTCTCGATAAAAGCATCTTCGTCTTTGCCCGTCGGGTCTTCAAGCCCCCAATCTTCACGGTATCGGCTGGGCAGATACGGACAGCTGACGTTGCAGCCCATCGTGATCACCACATCGACAGGAGGAATATCCGCCAGCAGCTTCGGATATTGCGTATCCCTCATATCCACATGATACAGCTTCTTGATGGCGCTTACCGCGTCCGGGTTGATTTCCGGTTTTGTTTCGGTGCCTGCGGAAAATGCTTCAAAAACGTCCGAAGCATACAGCTTTGATATTGCCTCCGCCATCTGCGAACGGCAGGAATTGTGTACGCATATAAAAGCGACCTTCGGCTTGTTCATCATTGCCTCCTTATCTTATTTGAATGCCGTGCCGGCATTTCAGAGTGTCAATAAAGCTAAAAATATAATTCGTGGGCAAGACGGGCTTTGCCCGCGCAGCCCACACCTTGCGGTTTTGTGCCGTTTCGAGCTTGCGAGGAACAAGCAAAACCGGAAAACTGGCGGAAAACCGAAGGTTTTTCGACAAGCTGGAATGCCGTGCCGGCATTTTTCGGATCACGTTCCGGATCTTATTCTGCCCCCAACCGGCCCATATTCATCCAAAAGCGCATGACTGCGTATGGATTGGCAGGGCAGTGCCGTTGAATTTATTAGTATATTAGAATTATTTAATATATTCATGTTAACGGATGCACCGCCATTCTGTCAATGAGAAAAATGCGTTCAAAATGTGAACATTTCAGCAGAAGTCATATTGTCTTGGCGGGTTTCCGGCCGGCCGTTCCCGATAAATAAACATGCCGGATGTCCAGGAAAAGGCAAAAAGAAAGCGGCTTTGCACCGCCCATTTGACTAAAACGTATCGTACCATACCATTTGCTCAAACGCGTTCCTTTTGCAGTGGTTGGCGCTGGGCTTTGAATCCGCCGCCGGATACCCCGTCGGCAGTATCGCAACAGGCACAAAGCCATCGGGCAGATTGAATTCCTTTCTGACTTTTGCCGGATCGAAATATCCCACCCATGTGGTGCCAAGGCCTAAGTCCGCCGCCTCAAGCATCATCTGCGTGGTCACGATGCTTGCGTCCGCAACGCCGCTGTCGTCGCCGTCATACGAACGCTTCCATGAGGCCGCCGTATCGCAGCAGACCAAAAAGGCAAGCGGCGCGCCAAAATGATACGCCGTGCATTGCCTGAGCTTTGCTAGCGCGCTTTCGCTTTCAAGCACCAATATCCTTTGCGGCTGGTTGTTGCACGCAGTAGGCGCAAGCTGCGCCGCCTTGAGTATCAGATCGACCTTTTCCTTTTCCACCGGCTTGCCGCTGAACTTTCTCACCGAATACCGACGCGCCGCCAGTTCAATAAAATCCATATATACGCCTCCAAGCTTTGTTTTGTCTTTACTATATACCAAATAGAGAATTAGACAAGGCGGTTTTAGGGTTTCATCCACACGGCCCGTCTTCTTTATGATATAATGGGAATATCAAGTAAGCGCATGGCATGCGTCCGAGGGGTTATGACGAGTATCGAGGGCACTGTGCTCGAAATCAATTTCCGCAACGACGAGAACGGCTGGACGGTGATGTCACTCGACTTTCAGGGCGAGCTCACCACTGCCGTCGGCTGTCTGCCGCACATTCACGAAGGCGAATTTGTGCGCTTATTCGGCGCGTGGACGGAACACCGGCTTTACGGACGTCAGTTTTCCGTCAAATCGGTGGAAACGCGGCTGCCCAATACGGCGGAATCCATCCGCATGTTTTTATCAAGCGGTCTCATCAAAGGCGTTGGCAGCGTGATTGCGGGGCGTATTGTGGACGTTTTCGGCGAAAACACGTTTGACGTAATCGAAAATACGCCCGAAATGCTTGCCGAAGTGAAGGGTGTCAGCAAAAAGCTCGCGCTGACGATTGCGGACAGCTTTGCGGCTCATATCGGCGTCAAGCAGGTGATCATCGACCTGCAAAACCTGGGACTGTCCGTGCGGCAGGCTTTCCGCGCGTTCGAGCGCTACGGCGCCGCCGCGCCCATGCTGATCGCCGAAAACCCTTACCGCATGATCGCGGATATCGCAGGCATCGGATTTGAGCGCGCCGACCAAATCGCGCAGACCATCGGCATCGACAAAAACTCGGAATACCGCGTCGATACGGGGATCAAGCACATACTGCTGCTCGCGATGGGCGACGGGCATACCTGCCTGCCCCGGCAGGAGCTTCGTCGCCATGCCGCCAAGATGCTCGGCGTTGACGAAGCGCTGATTGACATGCGTATCAGCGCGCTGACGCTCAGCGAGGAAATCGCGCAGAAGTTTGTCAACAACACGCCCGCCGTGTTCCATATGGCGGCTTATGTCACCGAAAGCGATGTGGCGCGGCGGCTGTTCGTCCTCTCGCGCTGCACGCCGCGCATACCGATACCCGACGCATCCGAAGCGTATATGCGCTATATCGGCGATGTGAATCTCTCGGAGGAGCAGGAACGCGCGGTGCTGACGGCGCTCTCCTGCCAGGTGTCCGTCATCACGGGCGGCCCGGGCACAGGCAAAACGACGATCACAAAAGCGATCCTTTCCATATTCGAGCGCAGCGGCATTACCACGGTGCTCTGCGCGCCCACCGGACGGGCGGCCAAGCGCATCGAACAATCCACCGGGCGCGAGGCCAAAACCATACACCGGCTGCTTGAATACGGCGCGGGCACGGACGAGGAGTTTCTAAGCGAGGCGCGCTTCATCCGAAACGAGGACAACCCCCTTGAAGCCGAAGCGGTCATTATGGACGAAGCGTCGATGGTCGATATCTTTCTGATGCGGGCGCTGCTTCGGGCGCTGTCGCCCGGCACGCGGCTTGTCATCGTGGGCGATGCAGATCAGCTTCCTTCGGTCGGCCCCGGCAACGTGCTGCGCGACATCACCAAGAGCGGCGCTTTTGCCGTCACAAAGCTCACGCATTTTTACCGCCAAAAGGAAGGCGGCGGCATCGTGGAGAACGCGCACCGCGTCAACCGCGGCGAATGCCCCGAATATTTCGTCACGGGCGATTTTGTTTTTATCCCCGAAAACGAGCCGGAGAGCGTGATCGAGCGGCTGAAAAATCTGCTTACAACAGGCGAATTGCCCCGGAAATATGATATACTCGAGCAGACGCAGATACTCTGTCCCGTCAAAAAAGGCATCCTCGGCGTGTACAACATCAACATGGAGCTGCGCGAGCTGCTGAACCCGCGTCTGGCCTCAAAGCAGGAGGTGCAGATCGGCGATACGCTGTTTCGCACGGGCGACAAGGTGATGCAGACCAAAAACAACTACGAGATGGAATGGTACTATGCCAGCGAAACGCTGTTCAGCCACAAAGGCGTGGGCGTATTCAACGGAGATCTCGGGCGAATCATCTCAATCGATAATGAGCTCAAGGAAGCGACGATTCGTTTTGACGGCAGCCGCGATGCGATATATGCGTTTTCGGAACTGGAACAGGTGGAGCACGCATACGCCGTGACCGTTCACAAATCGCAGGGAAGCGAGTTCCCCGTCGTCATCATACCTTTGATGTCGGGCGGCGGACGTTTTCTTTCGCGCAATCTCCTCTATACCGCACTCACGCGCGCGATGGAGAAGGTCATCATCATCGGTCAGCAAAGCACTGTGGAATACATGGTGCAGAATAACCGCATACGCGGGCGGTATACCACGCTCGACTACGAGATCAAGGACCTCGCCGAGGTGTTGGGGGCAATATAAATGAAGCTTTTTTCGGCGCTCTGGGAAACGCTGTTCCCGTACATCCCCAAATGCGTGGTATGCGGTACGGAAAAAGACGTGGCCGATTACCTCTGCCCCGCCTGCTCGGAAAGTCTGCATGCGCTCAGATATGGCAAAACCGAAGTGTCGGGGCTTGCCGCATGCGCGGCATACCGCTATGACGGACCGGCCGCGCGGCTCGTGCAGCGCTATAAGTACGGCGGGGGCCGATGGCTCTGCGCGTTTATGGCACTGGTCATGCTGCACGCGGCGGCTGACGCCGGAATCGGCTTTGACGCGGTATGCCATGTGCCTCTGCACCCGAAAAAACGGCGCGGACGCGGGTTCGATCAGGCGGAATGGCTCGCGCGGCGTATTGCCGATATGTCGGGCATGCCGTTTTTTAAAGTGGTCAGGCGCGTGCGCAACACGCCGTCGCAAACAAAGCTCAGCATGCCGGAGCGCAAAGAGAACGTGCGGGACGCGTTTGCGGCCGTTGAGCCGGTATCCGGCAGCGTGCTGCTCGTTGACGACGTACTGACCACAGGCGCACCGGCCGCCGAATGTGCGGGCGTACTGAAAGCCGCGGG
>JAJUJH010000211.1 GCA_029265435.1 Clostridiales bacterium | reverse complement strand
GCAGCTAAAGGACGCGGGCCTCACAAAAGATGATCTGAGAATTGTGATGGAGGGGGGAGAAGCGGCCGAAGCGATATGCGTCAACCCAAGCGAAAAGCAGGCGCTGATATATTTAAACAGGCTTTCCGCTTACGCGGCGGAAATGGAACGGGAGAAAACAAAAAAGAGCAAGCTTTACAATACGGCCGGCGTGCTGACAGGTCTTTTGATTGCGCTGCTGGTGGTATAAGGGAGGAAGAGACTTGGATATCGATTTAATTTTTCGGATTGCCGCAATCGGCATATTGATTGCCGTGCTCAATCAGCTGCTCAACAGAGCCGGGCGTGAAGAAATCGCCACGATGGTTACAATTGCGGGCCTGATTCTTGTTCTGCTCATGGTGATCGATCTTGTCGGAAGCCTGTTTGAAAACGTCAAACGCATATTCAACCTGTATTAGCTATGGAAATCGTGAGAATTGTCCTTATCGGTATTGTGACGGGCGTACTCGTTGTGACCATCAAGCAAAAACAGCCGGAAATCGCGCTGCAGGTCAGTATCATTGCGGGATTGATCATATTCATCTATGTGGTCGACTACATTGTGATTGCGATTGATTATGTCAAAGATATTGTGAACAAATACAACATACCATACGAGAGTATTACGGTCATTCTCAAAATTATCGGCGTCGCTTATATATGCGAGTTTGCCGTCCATGTACTGAAAGACACCGGGGAGAATTCCATCGCCAATAAGGTTGAGATTGCGGGGCGGGTGTTCATTGTGGTGCTTTCACTGCCGATACTGAGCTCGTTTATGAATATGGTGATTGGAATGCTGGAATAACCGATGAAGAGAATGTGTATAATGGCGGTTCTGATTTGCCTTCTGTTTATGCCCCAAAAAGCGCTTGCGGATGACGACGTGGAGAAAGCCGTTGAAGATGAGATCGCGAATCAAATCGAAAACGCGCTTAACGCCGCCGACCTGCATGAGATCGAGGCGTTTTATAACAAGTACGCGCAGACGCTTGCCCCCATAACCGGCGGAGCCGACCTTCGAAGCTTTATGACGATGCTGATTGAAGGCGGCTCAAAGCTCGATTTCCGGACAGTGATATCAATGGTGCTTGACTCTGTATTTGCGGGCGTGAAAAGCAGCATACCGGTTATCGTGCAGATAATTGTCGTCGCTCTCGTTTTTTCGGTAATCGCGCATTTCAAACCGTCGTTCGGGGAATCGGGGGTATCGAAGGCGGCCCAAACGGCTCAGTATGTCATTATCGGCACAATGACGATAGGCGTGCTCGTATCCGCATTTGCCACAGGTACGCAGACTGTTGCGGGTATGACGGCGTTTACGGAAAACTTTTTTCCGCTGATGTTTACTTTGCTGACGGCCATCGGCGGCATCACGTCAACGGCGATATTAAGCCCCGCCACGGTACTTTTGACAACCGGCGTTTCGGTGTTTTTTAAAAGCTTCATCCTACCGCTGATTATCGTGCTGACAGCCTTTACGATTATCAATCACTTCTCGTCATCCGTGAAGCTCAACGGGTTCTGCGCACTCATCAAGAGCATTGTGAAGTGGGGCATCGGTGTCAGTTTTACGATTTTTTTAGGAATTATAACCATTCAGGGACTGCTCGGCGCCACTTTCGACGGGCTGTCCATTAAAGCGGCCAAATATACGATTGATAAGTTTGTCCCCATTATAGGCGGCATGTTTTCCGACTCTGTCGATGTGCTGCTTTCATGTTCGCTGCTTATCAAGAATGCGGTGGGGGCGGCGGGGATAGTAATTATCGCTGGGATTGTGATTACGCCTGTGTTCGCGATTCTGGCTCATTATTTTCTGTTTAAGCTGGCGGGTGCTGTGCTGGAACCCATTGCGGGCAGTGAGATGGGCAAGTTTGCACAGGAATCCGGCGAAGTGCTGCTCTTGCTTTTTGCGGCCGTTATGGCAGCCGCCATCATGTTTTTCATCACAACAGCGGTCATTATCGGAGCGGGAAACGCCAATGTGATGTTGAGGTGAACTTATGGAAAGCTTTTTGTATTCGTGGGCGGTATCTGTAACCGTCGCAATACTGTTCAGTTCCGTCGTATCCATGCTTCTGCCCGAAAGCGGTATCAAAAAATACGTATCCGTTGTGATGGGTATTGTGGTGACGGTCATCATCCTTGCGCCGGCCGTGTCGCTTTTTAACGGAAACGATGTCCAAAACGAGCTGAAAAACGCGTTCGGCGAAGCGGGAAACGAAGAAATTTTTCACTTCGAGGGAGCACAGTACAAAGATTATATTTACGAGCTTTACAAGGTATATGTGGACGATGAAGGTAATAAAAATGAGTAATGAAAGGATGCAAAACAATGACGGAAGTCAATGAACAAACACAGCAGGGAAAAAAGAATATACTCGTCTGGTTCACAAAGCTTGAGTTTAAGAAAAAACTCCAATATCTTGCGGTTTTGCTCATCGTTGTTGTGATACTCGCCAT
>JAJUJH010000115.1 GCA_029265435.1 Clostridiales bacterium | reverse complement strand
GGATACTTGATAGGCGGCGAGCTGATGCGCATATGTACCTCTTTGGCGCCCGCAAGCTTGAGCATTTCGACTATGCGTTTGGATGTGGTGCCGCGCACAATGGAATCGTCCACAAGCACCAGGCGTTTGCCGCGCACGTTTCGCTTTAATGCGTTGAGCTTGATGTTGACGCCCACTTCACGTTTGTTCTGGGACGGCTGAATAAATGTGCGCCCCACGTAACGGTTTTTCGATAGTGCGATCGTATACGGTATGCCCGATTGGTTTGCGTATCCCATCGCGGCCGGCATCGCACTGTCCGGAACAGCCGCCACCACATCGGCATTTGCCGGCGATGAAAGCGCAAGCATCTCGCCCGCTTTTTCACGCGCTCTGTGCACGGGAATGCCGTCGATATCCGAATCGGGGCGCGCAAAATACACATATTCAAAGATGCAGAGCGCCGTATCGGGCGCGTGCGGCCCCTGATATGATTTCAAGCCGTTTTTATCCGCCACCACGATCTCGCCCGGCCGAAGATCGCGTATGAATTCCGCTCCGATCGCGTCAAAAGCGCTGGATTCCGACGCAATGACATATGAACCGTCGATTCTTCCCAGCGCGATAGGCCGTATGCCTCTTGGATCCCGTACGCCGATCAGCATTTCCGGCGTCATGATGACAAGCGCGTAGCTGCCTTTCAGCCGCGCCATCGTTTTTGTAACGGCTTCCACAATGCCGTCTTCCAAATGCTTGGCAATCAGACTCGCGATGATCTCCGAATCGATAGACGTCTGGAATATCGCACCGGCGTTCTCCATCTCGTCTCTCAGTTCTTTCGCGTTGATGAGATTTCCGTTGTGCGCAAGTGCGATCTGGCCTTTTTTGGAGCTGATCACTAGGGGCTGAGCGTTTGCCAGAAGACTGTCTCCCATTGTGGAATACCGCACATGACCGATTGCGGCGATGCCGCCTGCCAGCTTGTCAAGACCCGTCTTGAACGCCTCGCCCACCAGCCCCATATCCTTATGGTAATCGATCCGCCCGTTTATGGCCGCGGCAATGCCGGCGCTTTCCTGACCGCGGTGCTGAAGCGACAGCAAACCGTAATACGCCGCTTCAGTCGGCTCAATGCCGGCGTCCGGGCAGTATATCCCAAACACACCGCATTCTTCGCGCATGGCGTCGCCGCAAGGCTTAAGCCGATCATAAGGCGCAGGTATTTTGATTTGAAGCGGCATATCATTCTCCCATCAGTCTGCTTATGATTTCTTTATATGCTTCTTCCACATCACCGAGGTCTCTGCGAAAGCGGTCTTTGTCAAGCTTCTTTCCCGTTTCGATGTCCCAGAAGCGGCAGGTGTCCGGAGAAATCTCGTCGGCAAGAATGATACGGCCGTGAAAACGCCCAAACTCCAGCTTGAAGTCGATCAGCTCCACGCCGAAGCCCTTCATGTACTCGCTCAGTATGTCGTTGACTTTTAACGATATTTCCTTTATCCTTTCCATTTCCTCGTCTGTCGCGAGCCCGAGCGCCCGGACATAATATGAATTGATAAACGGATCGCCGAGTTCGTCGTTTTTATAGCTGTATTCAAGTATCAGGCATTTGAGCGGCCTGCCTTCCTCCACGCCCATGCGTTTTGAAAAGCTTCCGGCCGCTTTGTTTCTGACGATTACCTCAACGGGAACAATCTCCACCTTTTTCACAACCGTTTCACGATCCGAAAGTTGCTCAACATAATGCGTCGGAATCCCCTTGCTCTCAAGCAGCTTAAAAAAGTGATTGGACACCTTGTTGTTGACAACCCCTTTACCCACAATTGTACCGCGCTTCTGACCGTTGAACGCCGTCGCGTCGTCTTTATACGACACGATCACGTAATCCGGATTATCCGTCGCATAAACCTTCTTTGCTTTTCCTTCATAAATCTGTTCCATCTTTTTCATATTGATTCAATCTCCTTTTGAAGATGTTGATTCGCTTCCATCACCTTGGCCGCCATGCTTCTTTTATGGTCTAAAAGCTTTTGTTTCAGCTCAGGATATTTTAATGACAGGATCTGCACGGCAAGCAGGGCGGCGTTTTCCGCACCGTCGATCGCTACCGTTGCAACGGGAATCCCCGGCGGCATCTGAACGGTTGACAGCAGCGAATCAAGCCCGTCCATCGTGGACGACTTGACGGGCAGTCCGATCACCGGCAGCGTGGTATATGCGGCGAGAACACCCGCCAGATGCGCGGCTTTTCCCGCCGCGGCAATGATTACTTCAATGCCGTTATCTTCTGCACCCGATGCAAAAGCATGCGCTTCATCAGGCGTTCTATGTGCACTGAGCACCCTTGCATCAACGTTAATTCCGTAATTTTTCAATGTTCGTATCGTTTTCTCCAAAACGGGCAGATCGGAAACCGACCCCATGACCACAGCGGCTTTCATTTCAATCTCCTTTGCTATCGTCTCAAACTTTCATGTCATCAGTCTAACCTTTTTTGTCGGCTCGTGTCAATTAAAACCGCATACATTTGAATGATGATGTTGTATATTGTTCGTTATAATATCGAACATTGCCTAAGACACAAATTCAAAAAAATCAAATATTGCCGAAGCGGCGGGCTTTAAAAACGTCACTTCAATATCTCAAGCGATGTATCGATAATTCATCCGCGCATTTTGGATGAACGGACGGCAAGCTGTGCAAAATAAGAAAAAAGGAGGTTCCATGATATGCAGTCGCACAAGATGAACGAAGCCAATCCGGGAGTCAAATGCCAGGTCTCGTCGTGCTATTACTATATGAGCGGCGATCATTGCTCTGCCGACCGGATCGAAGTGCTGCCAAGGCATGCCACAACGTCGTCCGAAACGGATTGCGGTACCTTCACAAAAAAATAACCCGCATGAGCAAAGAAAACCAGCGTTCCGGCTGGTTTTCTTCATCGGTTGAGCGTTTAGCCCGATTCAATTATTCACATCATCGACGCGCGCGGTAAAACCCGTCTGGCACGAGCGGCCATTAAAACAGTGAAAAAATGAGAAGCAGCGCCGCAAGCGCGGCAAACGGGATAAGGGCGCCTACGGCAAACTGAGCCGTGGTATGTCGTTTCATATGAAGGCTTGCCAGCCATACCAAAACGAGTACGGCAAAGCCGGCATAACCGATCGTTTGGCCGAAATAAACGAGAAGCAGAAACGGTCCCGATATGCCGCAGGCATGGCCGCTCGCTTTAAAGCGGATGACTTTGTTGAAAAGCGCCACAAGAGCGCCCGAAATCATATACGACAGCAATATAAACCAGACATCGCGCGGCGCGCCCAATATGGCCGCGAACAGACAGCCGATGAAATAGCCCGATACGGCGAATATCAGCGCGAGCGTGCGCTGTCCCTCGCGCCCCTTTTGCCTAAACGGCTTGATAGCCGGCTGAAGCGGATATGCGAGAAGCGGCAGCACCACAAGGCAGGCGCTCAGCAAAATAAAGTTCGGCACCCCCCCAAGCGTCCGGGGCGTCTGAAATTGAAGGACCAGAAGCATGACGAGCGCCATAAGCGGCGCTACCGTCACAACCCTCACGATGTAGCAGAGCTTTTTCATAGCCTTTCATCCCCCACAAAGTACAACGCCACAGTTCCCGGGCCAGTATGCGAGCCGATCACTGTGCCGATGCTGTTAATGAGCACCTTCCCGTTGAGCTTTGGAAAACGTTTTTCCACAAGATCGGCCACCGCGCGCGCATCCTCATAGCAAGCGGAATGCGATATAAAGCATTTCCCGCAGTATTCCGTTCCGTCCTTGGCATGCTGAACCATTTTTTCAACGACTTCCGCTATTACCTTTTTCTTTGTGCGGATCTTTTCCCGAGGAATCAAATGACCGGCCGCATCCATATTGAGCAACGGGCAGATCTTCAGCAGCGTGCCTAAAAACCCCGCCGATTTTGTGATTCTTCCGCCTTTGATATAAAACGTCAGGTCCGTTGAAAAAAACCAATGATGCACATGAAGCTTGTTCCCTTCCGCCCAATCCCTTATTTCATCCAATGTGGCGCCTTTATCCCGCATGTCTGCAAGCATATCCATCAGCAAACCGTATCCGGAAGACGCGCCCAGCGAATCAATAATGACGATACGGCTTTTCGGATATTCCGCAAGCAGTTCATGCTTGGCGGTCATTGCCGAGCTGTATGCGCCCGATATGCCGGATGACAGGCTGACATGAATGATATCTCTGCCTTCCTTTAAAAAAGGCTCAAAAAACTCCTTGTATTCCTGAACATTCACCTGAGATGTTTTAGGAAGCGAGCCGCCGCTCATTCTGTCGAAAAACGCATCGAACGGCATCGACTCTCCAAGATCGTCCGGATATGTTTCCCCGTCGATCGTAAAATGAAAACAGACATACGGTATGTGTCTTTCTTTAAAATAATCCTTTGTCATATCCGCTGTGGAACAGCAGGTCAGTACATAATCGTTCATAATCATATCCCCTTTAAACATGTGGTGTTTAAGCTTTTTTAAAAAATACTATATGGCGCCCATCAATGTCACTCTAATCCCTTTTGATACCGGCTCTCCTGTTTCAAACCGCCCTGTAGAGTCTTTTGGCTTTCACTCTACCGGCGGTAGAGTGCCGTATCTGCACCGTATAATGGATAATTGATTCCCATTTATCTGTATGCTATACTGTTACAAATTCAATTTTTAGGAGAGGCTGATCATTCATGGTCGATATAAAGCCTGTGCTTGCAAAAAACATTATCGAGCTGAGAAAATCGAATAATTGGACACAGACTGAGCTTGCCGAAAAACTGAATTATTCGGATAAGGCGGTTTCCAAATGGGAGCGTGCGGAATCGGTTCCCGATATTGCCGTGCTTAAAGAAATCGCCGATCTGTTTGAGGTGTCGGTTGATTATCTGCTAGAGGAAGAACATGCCGATAAGAAAACACCGCCTGTGTTATCCAGACAGAAATCCCGCAACCGCTTCATCATTGCGTCTCTGTCCACGATGCTTGTTTTCCTGATTGCCACCATCACATTTGTGGTTCTCGGGCTTCTCTCTGTCAGCCTGCCGATTTGGATGGTTTATATTTACGCACTGCCCGCCGCATGCGTCGTCATGATTGTGTTTAACTCGTTATGGGGAAAGCGCTTTTGGAATTTCGTGTTGATCACACTGCTTGTCTGGAGCATATTGTTTTCCATATACATGTCCTTCCCCAAAGATAATATCTGGCTGATATTTTTGATTGGAATTCCCGCACAAATCATCATTCTTCTTTGGGGAAGGCTGAAAAAAATAAGATTCAAATGACCGGTTTGAGACCGTGTTCCGAGATGGGTGCCGTATTAGGAAGCTATAAAAAAAGCCTGTCCAAACGCGTGTTTGGCTCAGGCCGGGGTTGCTGCCGATGATTTAACCAAGAACCCTCGTCAAGAACTGCCGTGTGCGTTCATGCTTCGGACAGCCGAATATGACCTGCGGCGAATCCTCCTCAACGATGACCCCCTCGTCCATGAAGCAGACGCGATGGGCGACGTCACGCGCGAATGCCATTTCATGCGTCACGATCATCATCGTAAGTCCAGTTCCCGCGAGCGTTTTCATCACGCTCAAAACCTCGCCGACCATTTCGGGGTCAAGCGCTGAAGTCGGTTCGTCGAACAGCAGCACCTCAGGGTCCATCGACAGAGCGCGCGCAATGGCCACGCGCTGTTTCTGCCCGCCGGATATCTGCCGCGGCTTTGCGTTGACAAACTGCAGCATTCCCACTTTGTCCAGAAAATACTTGGCTCTTTCCTCCGCGTCGGCACGCTTTCTGCCCAATACCTTCATCTGCCCCACCACACAGTTGTTGAGCACATTCATGTTGTTGAACAGGTTAAACTGCTGAAAAACCATTCCGACCTTCGTGCGGTATTTTGATACCGGCTGGTCGGAATGCTGTATGTTTTTTCCGTGATACAATATCTCACCGTATGTCGGCGTTTCAAGAAGATTGACGCAGCGAAGCAGCGTTGATTTGCCCGAACCGGAGGAACCGATGATGCATACAACTTCCCCTTTATTCACGCTGAAATTGATATCCTTGAGAACCTCGTTTTTTCCGAACGATTTTCCAAGATGATTGATCTGAATGACCGCTTCGCTCATTTTTTCCCCTCAATGCTCTTGTTTAAAATCAGCTTCATTTCCTCGGCCGTCATATTCTGCGAGCCAAGCACATAGGAATCGGGGCCGTCCATCTTCCTTTCAATTTTAAGCAATATGCGCGTGATCGTAAAATTGATCACGAAGTAAATGATGCAGGCGATCACAAACGCTTCAAAGAACTTGTAGTATGTTCCCGCCGATGACTTTGCCATAAAAAACAGTTCTGTCACCGAAATTACGCTTAACACAGAGCTGTCTTTAATGTTGATGACAAACTCGTTACCGATCGACGGCATGATATTGCGGAGCGCCTGCGGCATGATCACATGCAGCATCGTCTGCCAATGCGTCATCCCGATGGACAGCGCACCTTCCGTTTGCCCCACATCGATCGAGATGATACCGCCCCTCACGATTTCTGCCATATACGCACCCGTATTGATTGAAACAACAACGATGCCCGCGAGAAGCGCAGGCATATCGATGCCGAAATACTGCAGCGAGCCGTAATATATCAGCACCGCCTGCACCATCATCGGAGTGGCGCGGAACAGCTCGACATAAGCGGCGAGGATTCCGCGCGCGATCTTCAATACAATCTTTTTGACAATATGATCCTTTTTGTGCATGGGTATTGTGCGGACTATGGCCACAAGCGTACCGATAATAAAGCCTGCGACCGTTCCCACAACGGCGATGAGGATCGTCGTCCCTGCCCCCTGCAAAAAAAGAGGCAGATATTTGATAAACATGAACCATACCCAGCCAAAAAACGTATCCGGCATAAACTCGTCCTATCCTGCGTTTGTATTACCCTTTTTATTTCGATACCGGCTGATTCTTCAGCGCGGCGCTCATTATCTCAACGCGTTCCTCATCCGAAATGCCGGCCAGAATTTTGTTGATCGACTGGATCAGATCCTCTTGTCCTTTTGCGAGCCCCACGGCAATCGCCACATCCTCCGGAGATGTTTGAAAGCCCTTACCTTCCGCGAATTCGATATAAGTCAGATCCGGATTGGATTCCATTGCCGAAAGAGCACCCGGCTTTTCAGACACATATCCGTCGATTTTTCCGGACTCCAGCGCCACAATCATTGCCGGAAATGTTTCCATCGCCGTTTGCTTTTCAACGCCCTCGATCTGCGAAATCACATCGTAATGGAACGTGTTGAGCTGCCCTGTAATTTTTGCGCCCTTGAAATCCGCAAGCGAAGATGCGTTTGCATACGGGCCGTCTTTTTTGACGACAATCACGAGCTCGGACGAATAATAATTGTCAGTGAAGTCAATGGACACTTTTCTGTCTTCTCTCGGAGACATGCCGGCGATGATCGCGTCAATTTTGCCGGATGTCACGGCGGGAATCAGACCCTCCCACTCCGTCTTGACGACGACAAGCTTTCTGCCAAGGCCATCGGCAATCCTCTTCGCGATTTCGACATCGTATCCGCCCGCATAACCGCCCGCGGCAATCTCAACGGCGCCATTGCTGTCGTCCGTCTGTGTCCAGTTGTAAGGCGCATAATTGCATTCCATGCCGACGCGAAACTCCTGAATTTCCGGCGACGAACCGGATTCCGAAGGCGACGGAGAGGCGGACGGAGAGGAACACCCTGCCATGGCAGCCAGCCCCGCAGCCATCAAAACCACCAATATAAGCAATACTATCTTTCTCATTCTTTTCCCCTTTAGTTATTTGAATCAATTCAGCATGTTCACGGAATATTAAACAACATTTATATTCTCATTTTATTCTCGTTTCGTCAAGTCAAAACAGGCTTGTCTCAATCGTTTGCGTATCGCCATCTCGTTTTCTGCCGCCGATGATCTTTGTCAGTTAACGGACGGGCGCCTTTGCATACGGATCGCCCGCAGCATAATACTCCGCCAAGTTATCCGCCGTCACAGCGAATACGATCAGTTCGCGATACTGCGGCGGCGCATATGCGGCGCTGCGAATGAATCCATCCGCATCGGCCACGATATACTTCGCGGTCTGCACCGCATCAACGAACAGCGCCGTATCCACGATCCCCGACGATACCGCCTCCATTATGGTCCTGTCTGCCCCGTATGCCGCAAGGCTCACCGTTTTTCCGCTCTCATTTACGGCCCGTATCGCCCCATGCGCAAGCTTAGGGCTTTGCGCAAAAATAAAACCGACTTCGTCTGAGGCCAGCTCATTCCGAACGGCTTCATACGCGGCCGTTTCATCATCTCCGCAGAATTTTTCCGTAAGCGTCATTTCCTTTGCCGCGTTATCAAAACCGTCAGACATCATCTGCATGATAAAGCTGCCGCAATCTGTTTTAAGTTCAAGGCATCTTCCCCCGTCTTCCAGCAGCGCGGAAGCGCGTGCGCCCGCGGCGTCTCCGATTTTCGTATAGTCGGGCGCGATGAGCGTACT
>JAJUJH010000082.1 GCA_029265435.1 Clostridiales bacterium | reverse complement strand
GGTTTTTCGACAAGCTGAAGCGGAGGCCAAGCCCCGCTTTTTTCGGGTCTGCAAACAGATATATCCCGGCTTTATTATGCGCTTAAATCGCAAAGGCTTGAAATGACGGCGGTATTACGCGATATGAAAGCAAGGCTTTGTGTGGTCTTTCACACAGCCCGGCTGCTTTTCGCATTGGTAGCAGATCTCGTTTTGCAGACTGCCGTCGTCAAAATAGCGCTTGATGTTGTCGAGCGTCACGGCGGCGATTTTTTCGAGCGCTTCGTCCGTCAAAAACGCCTGATGCGATGTGAGAAGCACGTTTGGCAGCGATACAAGACGCGCCAGAACATCGTCCTGCACGATGGTGTTGGAGAAATCCTCAAAAAACAGTTCGGATTCTTCCTCGTACACATCCAATCCCGCGCCGCGCACACGCCCGTCCTTTAAAGCCGTTATCAGCGCCGCCGTATCAATCAGCCCTCCGCGCGACGTATTGATGATCGTGACGCCGTTTTTTGCGACGGCAAGCGCCTCCTCGCTGATGATATGCTTCGTTTCGGGTGTCAGCGGACAATGCAGCGAAATCACATCCGAACGCCGCATCAGCTCGTCGCAGCTCACGTATTCAAAATCCGCATCCTTCGCGGGAAACGGATCATATGCGATCACATTCATGCCAAAGCCCTTGCAGATATCGATGAACACACGGCCGATCTTTCCCGTACCGATTACTCCCGCGGTTTTGCCGTGCAGATCGAAGCCCGTAAAGCCGTTGATGTTGAAATTGAAATCACGTGTGCGGTTGTACGCGCGATGCACCTTGCGATTGACGGCCAGCAGCAGCGCCATGGCGTGCTCGGCAACCGCATACGGCGAATAAGCCGGCACTCTCACCACATGCAGCTTCTCAAACGCCGCCTTGAAATCCACATTGTTGTAGCCCGCACACCGCAGCGCCAGCAGCCGGATGCCGTATCCGTGGAGCGCCTCGATGACCGCCGCATCCACCGTATCGTTGACAAACACGCAGACGGCGTCGCTGCCGCGCGCAAGCGATACGGTATCGGCGTTTAATTTGCTTTCCAGATACTTGATCTGCAGGCCGTACTCGTCTTTGAGCGCATCCATCCATACCTTGTCGTACGGTTTGGTATCGTAAAACGTGACCTTCTTCATCGCCGCCTCCTGTTTTAAACAAATGTTTTGATAACAAGCCCCAAAGGCGCATGCCCCGTGGGGTTTTTAAAGTTCGGTATCACATACACCGCTTTGACGCTTTGGGTCTTTTCAAGCAGTCTTTCCAGTTCATCCATTTTCATACCGTCATCGTCAGTGGGCACGCTCACGAAACGAACGCCGTATGCACGGAACGCGGTGATGGCCGCAAGATACGTCGGACTTTCACACAGCACCACGTCACCCTCGTCCAAAAACACCTTGCCCGAAAGGTCAAGCGATTGCTGAGACCCATGCGTAATAAGTATATTGTCCTCGTCAAACGACGTGCCTTGCCGTTCATTCATACGGTGAGCGATCCACCGGCGCAGCGGCGCAAACCCCTCGGTCGGAGAATACTGCAGCGCCGATCCACCCGCCTGCTCAAGCACGATTCGGCTGACTTCGATGATCTCCTTCACCGGAAAAAGCTCGGGAGCGGGCAGCCCGCCCGCAAACGAAATGATTTCCGGCGATTCCGTTACCTTGAGGATTTCCCTGATTTCCCCTTGAAAGTGCTTACCCGTTTTGCGTATCTGATATGGCTCATCTCCGTGATATTCTTCTATCTGTCATGATTATACACAAACGAAAGACTGTCATCAATAAATACCCGCCGTCGCACACAAAAATTCGGCAGGAATTTCCGTTTGAGAACTAGTCGTTATCCGTTTACAGAACGGCGTTTTTTGTTGTCTGCCGCGCCAGACGCTGTGCTTATAAAAACAAAAAATCCGAACCACTTACCATAAGGCATCGGATTCGGATTTTATTGCGATGGTGGAGATAGCTGGATTCGAACCAGCGACCTCTCGCATGTGAAGCGAGCGCTCTAACCGGCTGAGCCATACCTCCGCGGCGCGTAAGCTATTATAATATATCGCTTGCCGTTAATCAACCACTTTTTTATTATTTCCGCTTTGTCTGCCTAAATAAAGGCGGAGGCAAACAGTCAAGGCACAGCACGCGCCCTTTATTCGGCCTGCGGCTTTTGATTCGCTTTCTTTGAGTATTTGAGCTTATAGACGTTGCGCATCAGCAGACATTCGAAAGGAGGAATCGGCCTGATGCCGTCTTCGGCTTGTGCGGTCAGCGCCGCCATGCATCCCTTTTCGAGTATCATCTTAACCGCCTCGGCGTCTTCTTCGGTTGAAGCGACGCAGATTGCGCCATATCCGCTTATCAATACCGCATCGCGGCCTCGGAGCGCACGTATCACAGAGGCGTTATCCGGGCTGTCCGCACGCCATTTGACCGAACGCGCGCTTGCGCCGATGATCTGCGCAAAGTCGTCAAGCAGCGGTTTAACCGTTTTGACGGCGGCCGCCAAAGTGTACGGCATCACAGAACCTTTGATAACGCTGATTTCGGGGCGCGCCCGATAAATAGCGGCATGCAGCAAAGCCTGTTGAGACACAGCCCCGCCGCCCGCCGTTTTGCCTGCGGCGATATCGATCGCCGTTTCAAAGCCGTTGTTCTCAAAAATACATATGCCGTTTTTTTGACGGCGGCTTTGGCCAAGCCCTTCCGAATGAAGCGAAGGCGGCTTTTGGATAAATCTCGCACATTCCTCCTCAAGCGCTTGTGCCGCTTCAAACGCGGCTTTTAGATCTTCTCCGAAGCACAGCGCGCCATGATTCCGCATCAGCACAGCGCGCCCCTCCGAACGCTCAAGCGCCGCAGTGGCATTTTTGCAAAGCTTTTTGGTGCCGGGAAGCCCATACCCCGCCAATACCACACGCTTGCCTGTCAGCCGCTTTGCGCTTTCGCTTTCCGTTTCAACGTCTCTCCCCAATATTCCGGCGATGGAGGCATTCGTCTGATGCGTATGGATCACAAACCCCATATGCGGCTTGAGCTTATAGACCTGCGCATGAATGCCTTTTTCCGACGAGGGCTTTATATGCCCCTCATATTTCAGATCATGGATATTGACGACAACGATGTCTTCGGGGCGCAGCGTTTCATAAGCCATGCCGCTCGGCGTGATCGCAAAACGGTTCTCGTCGATGCGGCAGCTCACATTGCCCCATGTTCTCTCGATGAGTCCCGTTTTCACAAGCTCAATGCCCGCCGCCACAACGGATTCCTTCGCCTTCCGAATATCCATAAAGCTTTCCTCCGCTATTCAATTACCGATACATTTGCAAACACGCGGTCAAATCTTTGCAGCGCTTCATCGATCATCGCTTCGTCGTAGGCCGCGCTTGTATAAAGCCTGCTGCCCGCCAGCGTGACGATTCCCTCCGCCATATACGCCGCGCCCATGTGCTCCATCTCTTTTTTGCGCTCGGATGTGGCCTTGAGAATGGCGGGGATTTTCCATGGCTTCGTCCAGTCGATAGAAAAATGCATGGTTCCCACAGTCTCCAAATGGCAGATCGAGCCCTGGTTAAACGCGACAAACGGCAGATCGTGCTTTTTGATCAGCGCTTTGAGGCCCTCGGTGATCCTGTCACCCATCTGCCCCGCCTTCTGGCAAGCATTGGTCCTCTCGATCTCGCATATCGTATAATATCCCGCCGCACAGCTCAGCGGATTGGCCGCCATCGTGCCGCCTATCAGCGCTTTTTTATGCCTGTCGCCCGTCTGTATACCCGCCGCGAGATATTTCATATATTCCGCTTTGCCGCCAAGCCCGCCGGCAGACGGATAACCGCCGGCGATTACCTTGCCGAATACGGTCAAATCGGGCGTGACGCCGAAGTAGCCCTGAGCGCCGGAAAGCCCCACGCGGAAAGCGGTCACCACTTCATCGAATATCAAAAGCGCGCCGTATTTTTGACACAACGCCGCCACGTTTTTATTGAAGTCAAAATCCAGTGGCCTTGTGCCGCTTTCCGGACCCACAGGCTCGATGAGCACAGCCGCCGTACCGCCGCGCAGCCGGTTCATTTTAAGCTTTCTTTCAAGATCGTTCAAATCGTTCGGGAAAAACTCCTGCGTTTTGCTGAAGCAAAAACGCGGAACGCCGTGCGCCTGTGTAAACTTTGAGCCGGGTATCCGTATGCCGTATGCGAGCTGGTCGCTCCAGCCGTGATACGCGCCGCCCATTTTGATCACATATTTCTTCTTGGTCGCAAGCCGCGCCACCCGTATGGCTGCCATGCACGATTCCGTTCCCGAACCGAGCATACGGAACATTTCCACCGATGGCATCAGTTCGGATACTTTTTTGGCAAGCTTGTATTCATATTCGTGGAAAAGGCCGGTGGACGGTCCGCAATGGTCCAAAAGCTCGAACACCTTTTCGCGAACGGAATCCGGATTGCTTCCGAGCACGGTGGGACCGCCCGCCTGAAGAAAATCGAAGTACCGATTGCCGTCAATGTCGTAAAGATACGCGCCTTTTGCCTTATCAAACACAAGCGGAAACGGGTAATTGAACGCCAGGTTGTGCTGAACGCCTCCGGGTATCAATTTTTTTGCCTCATCGATCATCGCTTTGGATTTAACGCACTTTTTGCCGTAGTAGTTTTCCTCGTATGCCTTAAGCGCTTCTCTGTTGATCGAATAGATCGGCTTTTTGATAAGAGCGTCCAGCTCCGCCGTTACCTCTTTGGGATCGGGATACCGGGAAATCGCAAAACGTGTATCCATTTCGGCCTCCTTGACTTGTTTTTGTTATCGAAATGTGAGCGAGTATTCACTCACTTATATTATAAGCATTATCTGCCACCATGTCAAATAAAAACCTTGTGTTTTTTCATCTAATATGCTATTTTTTTAGTGAGCGAATGTTCACTCATACCGCGTTCGGGAGGGCATATGAATCAAACCGTGTTTCACAAGGATACGTTCGACAGAATCTCCGATGAAAAGCGCAATCGCATACTCGAAATCGCGACTGCCGAATTTGCCAATAAGGGTTTCGACAACGCCAACATCAACGATATCGCCCAAATGGCCGGGGTCAGCGTGGGCTCGTTATATAAATACTTCAGCAGCAAGGAAGATTTCTTTCTGACATGCATCCATTTCGGGCAGGAGACGCTCGAAACGGTTTTGGGCGACGCGCTCGAATCGAAGGACGATATTCTGGTCAAAGCCGAAAAAATCATCCGTCTGATCCAGCGGCATTCCCGGCAGAATGCCGACCTGATCCGCCTTTATAACGAGATCACGTCCGAAAGCAATTCGGCGCTTGTCAAAAAGCTCTCGCGCGAACTTGAAATGATATCGGCAAACGCCTATACGGCGCTGATTCAACAGGCGCAGGCAGAGGGGGAAATCCGGGCCGATATTGATCCCCGGCTGTATGCGTATTTTGCCGACAGCCTTTTTATGATGCTGCAGTTCTCATATTCATGCGAATACTATCAGGAACGTTTCAAAATATACGCCGGCGAGGATATTTTCGACCGCGACGAGGAAGTCGTTTCGCAGTTATTAAGCTTTCTCAAAGCGGCATTCAAAAAATAACCGTTTCGGAGGCGCGCCATGCAGCAAAGCATTCATGTCATCACCTACGATGTGGGAACCACGGGTGTCAAAACCTGCCTGTTTGAGCTTGCGGAAAAGCTGACGCTGAAAAGCAGCGCATATGCCGGATACGGCCTGTATCTGCTGGATAACGGCGGCGCCGAGCAGGATCCCGACGAATGGTGGAGCGCCATATGCGAAACAACAAAAGAGGTTCTGCAAAAATCCGGCATGAATGCGGGCGATGTGTCGGCCGTTTCATTCTGCTCGCAGATGCAGTGTCTCGTGCTCGCGGATAAAAACGGCAGGCCGGTCCGGCCCGCGATGAGTTATATGGACAACAGGGCGGGCAAGCAATTTGCGGCAGGAATGGCACACGGTCTTAGAATAAGCGGGATGAACTTGAAAAAGCTGCTCGTTTCGCTTATGGTCACCAAAGCGGTGGCCGGCAGCGTGAAAGACCCCGTATGGAAATACAAATGGGTGCGGGAAAACGAGCCGGAGAACTTTAAGCGAGCGGATAAATGGCTGGACGCCAAGGATTATCTGGCGGCGCGGTTTACGGGAAAAATGGCGATGACCGAAGGCTCGGCTTATGCGACGCTTCTTTACGATACGCGTCCGGGCAGACGCGGCTGGAGCCGGACATTGTGCCGCATGCTGGGCGTGGATATGGCGCATCTGCCGGCGGTCATCCAATCCACCGAACAGGCGGGCGTCATTACCGAACAGGCTGCGGGTGAGCTGGGGCTTGCCGCCGGTACGCCGGTATACGGGGGCGGCGGTGACGCGGAGCTTATCGGCGTGGGCATCGGCGCGTCGGCGCTTGGCGACACGCATATCTATCTTGGCACGTCGGGCTGGGTTTCGACCGTGACGGATAAGCAGCTTGTGGACACAAGCGCCATGATTGCGGCCATCGTCGGTCCGCAGCAAAACCGCTATCATTACTTCGCCGAAATGGAGACCGCCGGTAAATGCCTTGAATGGGTCAAGGACCATCTGGCGCTTGACGAAATCGGCATTTACCTTGAAAAGAAGCACATCACCGAATCGCTGGAGCGCGTTTATCTGAGCCTTTACGACTACCTGTGCGCGGTTATCGAAAAAGTTCCCGCCGGAAGCGGGGGCGTCATTTTCACGCCGTGGCTTCACGGCAACCGCTGTCCGTTTGAAGACCCCCTTTCAAGAGGCATGTTCTTCAACATCGGCATTGAAACCGGCAAGTCCGAAATGCTTCGCGCCGTGATTGAAGGCATCGCGTATCACTGCCGCAGCATGCTTGAAGCGCAGGAGAAAAAAGTCCGGACTTCGGATACGATTATGATGGCGGGCGGCGGCGCGCTTTCACCCGTGATCTGCCAAATTTTCGCCGACGTACTGGGCCGCCCCGTCTCGACGCTCCCCAATCCCCAAAACGCGGGTGCTGTGGGCGCAGCCGTGCTTATTGCGGTGGGAATGGGGCGCATTCCTTCAATCGAAAGCGCCAAGTCGCTTCTGGGCGATTATACGACGTATCTGCCGGCCGCAGGGAACAAAGGCGTTCATGACCGAAACTACAGAGTTTTTCAATCGCTTTATAAAAACAACAAAAAAAGCTTTTCGCTGTTGAACACTCCGACCGTATAAGCCGCCGGACATCCGGCTTATAAATACATATGGGAGCGTCAGGTTATGAATAAGACATTTACGCTGGGGCGCAGGCGAACCGTCGGCTATGCGTCGGGCATTATCACGGAATCCCTGATTTACAACATGTTTTTCACTTATTATCTCGTTTTTCTGACGGATGTCGCGAAGCTCAATCCGGCGCTGGCGGGAACGGTATTTCTGATCTCCACCATATTCGACGCCGTGGCAGACCCCGTCATCGGCTACATTTCCGACAAGCCCAAAGCGGATAAGCGCAAGTTTATGGCGCGCGCGCTTTTGCCCCTTGCCGCCGCCATCATCGCGGCGTTTGCGGTTCTGCCGGGCCAAACGGACACTGTGAAATTCGTCTATTATCTTATCGTCACCATCGTATTCTGGCTGAGCTACACGTCTTACACGATCCCCTACTATGCCGTGGCCGCAGAAATCACGCAGGACTACGACGAACGCACGCGGATCCGTTCTCTGAGCTCCGCTATCAACTCGGGCGCCATTTTTATGGGCAATATACTGCCGGCCGTTCTTCCCGCCGTCTTTTTGGAGCTGGGGCTGAGCGCCTCATCGGGGTGGCTTCCCACCGTGGTGCTTCTCGCGGCGCTTTCTCTTGTATTCGGTATCGTCACGGTCAACTCGCTTAAAAACGCGCAATTGTACCGGCAGCCCGCCCCGCAGGCCCGCTTCAGCTTCTTCAAGACCATGCTTTCCATAATGAAGCTGCGGCCTTTCAAAGGGTTTACCGTTTTCGTGTTTTTCTATCTGATCGCTTCATCCATGATGCAAGCCAATATCGTTTATATGATCGTCAACTGCCTTGGGCTGTCAAGGGATTATATGGCGCTTGTCGTCGGGGTTCTCGTTGTCGTCATGCTCGTTTTTATCCCGATCATCACGAAGATCGCCGAAAAACGCGACCGCCGCACCGCCTGCCTTATCATGTTTTCACTGATGTTCGCCGGTCTTATTACGGTATATATTTTCGGCGTGCATTCCATCGGCATGCTCGTTGCGGAAGCCGTCACGATGGCCGTCGGTACCGCGGCGTTCTGGACGCTGTTCTACTCCATATCGTATGACCTTGTGGAAGTTGACGAGTTCACGAACGGCGTCCGCCGCGAAGGCGCCATCACGGCGATTCCTCAGTTTATACAGAAATTCGGCTCCGCCGTAGGCGTATGGCTTGTGGGCTTGATACTCTCGTTTTACGGCTATAACAGCGATTTGCCCGCCCAATCCGGCAATACCCTGCAAGGCATTCAAAACATCGGCACGATCATTCCCGCCGCGTTCTTGCTTGTTTCGATATTCGGGCTGGTCATATACCCCGTCACGAAACGGCGGTTTGAAAAGCTCCAGACAGCGCTCAACCGAAAACGCGCGGGCGAGAGCTATTCCGAGGAAGGGTTTGAGCCGCTTGTCAGCGCCAAAACGCGGCGCGCCGTTCAAAACCGCTGAAGGAGGGTGCTTCTGTAATCGCATACAAGCGGCGGCCCATCCGAAGCATAACCTTCATCGAAAGGACGTTCTACCCCACAAAAAAGACCGCAGATGTTCGCGGTCTTTAGAATGTCAATAAAGTTAAAAATATCATTTGCGGGCGAAACGGGCTTTGCCCGCGCCGCCCACACCTTGCGGTTTTGCGCCGTTTCGAGCGTGCGAGGAACAAGCAAAACCGGAAAACTGTCGGAAAACCGAAGGTTTTTCGACAAGCGGAGCCTCTCCTTTGTGAGGAAAGGCTTTTGCATATCGTCAATCGTCTTTTTTATTTTGTCTTTTTCGCAGGCTTCTTTGACTTGCCCGGCGATTTCTTTGAAGCCGACAGCTTCGCGTTGTGGCGGCGGTCTTTTGCTTCAAGCAGCCACGTCCAGATCGGACTCGCGATGAATATGGACGAATATGTGCCTGAAATGAGGCCGATGATGAGGGGCAGTGCAAACTCCTTGATGGACTGCACGCCGAATATATATACCGCCAATATCGTAATCAGCGTGGTCGCCGACGTGTTGATGGTTCTCGGCAATGTTTCCGTTACGCTGATATCGACGATCTGCGCGCGTGTTTTGGTCTTGATGCCGTATTTCTTGGTGTTCTCCCTGATCCTGTCGAATACCACGATGGTATCGTTGATCGAGTAACCCACGATCGTCAAACACGCCGCAATATACGAGCTGTTGATCTGTATGCGTGTGAAGCACATGAACGCCGTCATAATCAGCACGTCATGGGCAAGCGCCAATACTGCGGCGATGCCCGAAAACAGCTCGAAACGTATCCAGATATAGACAAGCATGAGCGCGGATGCGATGATGACGGACAAAAACGCGTTCCGGATAATATCGCCCGTGGTTGCGCCGCCGACGCTGTCGATCTGTCCGTTGTCGGCATTCGGATAAGTTTCCTTCAGCGTATTGACGATGCCTTCACGGACCGCCGCGTTATCCGTTCCCGCAGGAAGCTCCTGCATACGGATAACGGCCGTCGTTTCGTTGCTGCGCAGCACCTGTGATGTGGCGGGATTGACGCCGTTGGCTTCAAGCGCCGCATTCACCACATTCATATCAAAGCTCTCATGCAGTTCGACCGTCAGCATGGTGCCGCCGGTAAAGTCGATGCCGAGGTTGAGGCCGCCTGTGAACAGCCCGACGATGATCGCCAGCACGATGACCGCGCATGAAATGAGTACGCATACTTTGGCTTTGTTCATAAACCGCATGCTTACTCACCTCCTTTCACGGCATTATCAGCCGCGCTTTTTCTTATTGTATATAGCTTCAGATTCTTAATATTGAGCGAGATCGCCAGCCTGAGCAGCGCCCTTGTGATGACCAGCGCCGTGAACATCGAGGTCAGTATGCTGATGATCAGCGTGATGCCGAAGCCCATCACTGTGCCCACGCCGAATATCGCGATAACCGCCGCCGCAATGATCGTTGTGATGTTGGAGTCGATAATGGTGGACATCGCCTTGTGGAAGCCGGAGTTCAAAGACGCGCGCAGCGTTTTGCCTGTTGCCAACTCTTCCTTGAACCTCTCGAATATGATGACGTTGGCGTCCACCGCCATGCCCACGCCGAGTATGATGCCCGCTATGCCCGGAAGCGTTAACTGTATGGACGGGATCGCCGCGAGAAGAAACACGATGATAAAGATGTATACGCCCAGCGCGATATCCGCCATCAGGCCGGGCAGACGGTAATAGACGATCATGAATATGAACAGCGCGGCAATGCCGATAAGCCCCGCAAGCAGGCTCTGGTTCAGCGCATCCTCGCCCAGCGACGCGCTGATCGAACGGTTTTCGATTTCGTTCAGCGTGAGGGGCAGCGCGCCCGACTGGATCTGAACGGCAAGGTTCTGCGCCTGCTCCGCCGTAAATCCGGAGCCGCCTCCCGATATGATGGCGGTGCCGCCGTATATCGGACCGTCTTTTACCACCGGTGACGATACCGTAACGCCGTCGATGACGATATCAAGCGTGCTTCCCTGCTTCGCGTATGCTTCGGCGGAAATCTCTCCGAAGATTTCGGCGCCCTCCGAATTGAGCTTGAGCTGGACGATCGGTTCGTTGGTATCCGATTTATACATCGCCGCCGCGCTCTCCACCATATCGCCCGTGATTCTGGTATTGCCGTTGATATCCTTTATTTCAAGCACAGCCGGCGTAAAAATCGCCTTGATCACGTCGGCCGTATCTTCTTCCTTTGTCGGAATTTCGACGCGGATCCTGTCGGTCCCCTGCAGCACCACAGTGGCTTCCGTATAGCCCTTGTCGTCGAGCCTCTTGCGAAGTACGCCCATTGTGGTGTTCAGCTTGCTCTGAAAATCCGGTTCGTTGACTTCGCTGGGATCCGCCTGATACACCGCATAGCCGCCGCCCGTTAAATCGAGCCCCAAGCTGACCTGCTTGTAAAGAGGGTCCATCTTGTATATGCCGATTTGAAAACCGGTCATACCGAAGTAAACCACAACGCTGAAGATGGCGACGATAACCGCCAGCCATATGATGCTGCGTTTCCTCATACCTTAACCGTATCCTCCTTATATGGATGACTTCCGTAAGCGCTTGCGGCCTGTCCGCATTTTGATGTCCGATTACCCGCAACGGCACGGCGTTCCGGACAATCGCCGAAGGCTTGGCACCCCATATTTCAATGACAATTCTTAGACAGAAAACTCATTTCATTATATACGTGAGCAAAATAATAGTCAACGGAAATTCGCACGCCGGAAAGCCGCAAAAATGTACGGGCGTCAAACATAGGTTACACTCTGCATAGCTCAAGCCGTAGTGGTTTAGTTCGTGTTTATTCCTCTGGGGGTACCCCCAGAGCGCCGCATCTTTACATCACTCCCAGATACATCTCTACAATCTGGTTTGGCGT
>JAJUJH010000220.1 GCA_029265435.1 Clostridiales bacterium | reverse complement strand
ATATACGGGTATGAAGCCGGTGGATTTCAAAAATCATGTGACGTCGCTCGCATGGCAAATCGGTCTGAATCCGGACAAAATCATATTGGGCGGCGACCATCTTGGTCCTGTCGCGTTTAAGGACAGAGACGGAGAGGAAGCCATGCGCGAGGCCGAAGGGTTGATTGAGGCGTTTGTCGAAGCTGGTTTTGAAAAAATCCATATCGACACCAGTATGCGTCTTAGCGGAGACCCAACTGATCAGCAGCTTGACAACGGAGTGATTGCGGCGAGAGGCGCTCGCCTTTGCCGCAAAGCGGAGCAAACGTTTGAAAAAACGTTCGGAAAACAAAGCGAGCTTATGTATGTGGTGGGCAGCGAGGTGCCCATACCGGGAGGCGCTCAGGCCGGCGGCGAAACGTTTAGCGTTACGTTGCCCGAAGATCTTGAAAAAACATACGCGGCGTTTAAATGCGCGTTTGAAGCCGCCGGGCTGTCGGCAGCTTTTGAACGCGTGATCGCAATCGTGGTGCAGCCCGGCGTCGAATTTGGCGACGACTCGGTCAGCGCGTACGACCGCGAGAAGGCGTATGAATTGACGAAGAGCCTTGCCCGGTATCCTCGTATGGTTTTTGAGGGGCATTCGACAGATTATCAAACACGGAAGGCGTTGACCGAAATGGTACGGGACGGTATCAGGATACTCAAGGTGGGGCCTGAGCTAACTTTCGCTCTGCGAGAGGGGCTTTTTGCGCTGCAGAGCATTGCGCGAATTATGAAATTAAACATAAGCTTTGAAGAAACGCTTGAAAACCTGATGCTTGCCCGTCCGGAACACTGGAAAAATTACTTTACGGGCAACGATGCGCAGATTGCGATTAAACGCAAATACAGTTACTCCGATCGCTGGCGGTATTATGCAAATCAGAAAGCGCTTGTACAAGCGGTAGAAGAATTGTTCGACGGCCTTGACAATGTGGGAATTCCTCTCACTCTTTTGAGCCAATATATGCCCGTGCAGTATGGACGGGTCAGGGAAGGCGTGCTTACATGCAAGAGCGAGGAGCTTGTAAAAGATAAAGTCAAGGAAGTTTTCGCAAAATATCGTTCAGCGTCTCAAGGTTGAGCAAATCGAAACGGCCTATGGGATACACTGCTGCGAAGATGTGCAGCCGTATTCGTAAAGACGCGCACAGACAATCTTTACTGTGCGCGTCTTTTTGGTCTGAATCAGTCCATAATATTTTCACAAAGTTCAATTACGGCTCCGTTCGGGTCTTTAAACAGCAGAACCTTTTTACCGAGATGGGGAAGCGTGCACAAAGGCATCGTAAACGCCACATTGTGCTGGAGCAAGTGAGCGTTCCAAGCCTCGATATTTGTAACATACAGAGCGATATGCGCCGAGCCGGATGTTTCTTCGTCGTGTTCATCGTAACGGATGGGCTTTTTGTGATCGAAAAGCTCGAACGTGCAATGATCGTTTATTTGCATATATACCAGAACGCTTTCACCATTCGGCACGCGGCAGCTTTCACGAAGCCCCAAAACTTTGGAATAAAAGCGTACGGAAGTTTCAATATCTACAGTATATATGGCAATATGATCGATGCTTTTGATGGTCAGGACGGATCACATCCTTTTGATATGATATCGCCAATTTCACTGAGCCATTCCGCAATTCGGCGGGATAGCAAGTAATGGCGGCGGTATTGCGCGTTTTTTTCAGCATCCGGTTTTTCGACGTTTTGCAGCGTATGCGCCTTGTCAATAGCTGAATAATCTTTCCAGTAACCGAGGCCGAATGCCGTGAGAGCTGCGGCGCCCAAAGACGCCGCGTTCTGGTCCACAACGGTTTTGATCATATTTATGCCAAAAATATCCGCAAACATCTGACGCCAAAACGGGCTTTTCGCACCGCCGCCCACCATAAGCAGTTCGTTAATGCGGACTCCGCAATCTTGCAACACCGTCATAGCATAACAAAGATTATAAGCGATACCCTCCATTGCGGCGCGGATCATATCGTTTCGCGTATGCGATAACTGCAAGCCCACAAAACCGCCGACGATGTCTTTGCTCCGTT
>JAJUJH010000184.1 GCA_029265435.1 Clostridiales bacterium | reverse complement strand
GTTTCGAGCTTGCGAGGAACAAGCAAAACCGGAAAACTGTCGTAAAACCGAAGGTTTTACGACAAGCTGAAACATCCGAAGATGTTTTCTTGGGGGTTGGTTAACCGTTGTAAAATTTGGCGGAGAAGGTGGGATTCGAACCCACGTGCCGGTTCCCCGACAAACGCATTTCGAGTGCGCCCCGTTATTACCACTTCGATACTTCTCCAAATCAAACCGTCAATCAGACGGCTGTCTGAATGCATATTATAATTGATTTTCGCGTGCAATTCAAGCCCTAAATGACAGATTGCATCGACTAACTTCGGGCAATTATAGCATATTATTGCTATTTGCGAATCCATGTACAGCGCTTCCGACAAAACGGATGCCGCATAGTCTCTCACTCAGTTCAAACAACCGTTTTGCTTCCTGCTCGTTGTCCACATGTTTATCATATGCGGCTGGCCTGCATGCATGAAAGTAAAGCCCGTCGGGCGCGGGATCTTGGCTGACCAGATAGACATATGTCTTCGCCACATATTCGGGCGAAACGCCTCGCTTGCTGTGCAGCTTCCAAAACGCCTGTACGATGCCGGATGTCTGCTTGCCGCCGATTGCAGTCTTCACAAGCCCCGGATCCACTACAAATGCCCTCACACCGCTGTCCGCAAACCGGCGGTTCAGCTCCTTCGCAAAAAACATGTTGCATAGCTTTGACTGTTTATACGCCATCAGCGTGTTGTAATGCCTCGAATACATCACGTCGCGCCAGTGTATGCGCGCTTTTTTATGCGAGTTGCTTCCTGTAAATATCACTCGCCCGCCCGCTTTTTTAAGATTTTCCCAAAGGCGGTATGTCAGCAAAAATCCGGCCAGATGGTTGACTGCAAACTGCGTTTCATATCCGTCCGGTGTGACAGTATATCCGGAGCAGACGCCGCCCGCATTGTTGATGAGCGCGTCAAGGCATCCGTCCGGCTCGAGAAGCGCTTTTATGCGGCCGGCTGCGGCGTTCACTTCCGACAGCGACGATAAATCGGCGCAAATAAATACCGTCTGGGCACACTGAACATCAGACATTATTGCCTCACTTGCCGCTTCGCATCGCTGCTGCGACCGTCCGATGCCGATAACGCGCGCTCCTGCCGCCGCAAGCGCTTTAGCCGCCGCAAACCCGATCCCCGATGTCGCACCCGTTATCACAATCGTCTTCATGGCATGTCCTCCTTGTTTTCATTGTCGTCCTCCATGAGCTGCCGCACGCTGTCGGCGAACGACAGCCACTCGCGTCTCAGCTCCGATTCGGCCTCTCTTCCTTTTGCCGTCAGTCTGTAATATTTGCGCGGCGGTCCGCCCGATTCGGCGGAAATATACGTATCACAAAGTCCGTCACTGCTCAGCTTTCTCAGCAGCGGATACAGCGTTCCTTCCGCAATTTCGATTTTTGAAGATATTCGTTCCGCAAGCTCATATCCATATGCGTCTTTATTTTTGAGCAGCGTGAGCACGCATAGCTCCAAAACACCTTTCTTAAACTGTGCGTTCATGAGCTCCTCTATAAATTTCTATATAGTACTATACATTATTCTATAGTTGCCATGATTGTACCGCAGGCCGCAGGATGACGCAATATACTTTTTAAGCGTTTTATCACAATTTCTCTTTGGGTGAATAGTTTAAATTAAGCCTTTATGCTTTAAGGTGGTGAATAAGCGTGAACGATAACTGCATGAAGCTTCTGTTTCTTTTAAGCTGTCTCAACGGCTGCGGACCGTTTGGCGGCTTTGACAACTGCGGATGCGGCTCCTGCAATCCCTGCGGCGGTTTTGGCACATGCCGATGTTGCGGCGCCCCCTGCGGCGGTTTTGGCACATGCCGATGCTGCGGCCGCCCCTGCAACAACAATACTTTCGGGTTTCTTGGCTTTAACCGCGGCTGCGGCCCCTGCGGCGGCTTCGGCGGCGGCTTCGGCTGGAACATCGGCGGCCCTTGGGGCCGATGCTGCTGATACACAATTCAGACAAAAAAGAGGGGTTGCTCCCTCTTTTTCTGATCGCATCTATTCATCCGCCGGCCTTTACGGTCACATACTGATGCTTGTTTCCGTTAATCTCGCGTGATTCCATCTTGAATTGCTTAAGCGATTTGATAAACGGCGTCAGCTTTGAAAAGCCGTAATTGCGCGTATCAAAGTCGGGATAGCGTTTATTGAGCACTTTGCCCACCTGTCCCAGATATGCCCATCCGTCGTCGTCCGAGCTTTCCGTGATGATGACCTTGAGCGCCTTGATGATCTGCTCGCGGCTCGCCATGCCTTCCTTCACGGGCTTGACGCTTCCGATTTGCTGTTCTTCCTTTTCGGGAGGCGGCGCCGCGAGAACCTCAAGGTATTTGAATATCTCGCAGGCGGAGATGAACGCGGTAGGCGTCTTTTTTTCGCCCATGCCGATCACAAGCATGCCGGATTCCCGAAGGCGCGCAGCCAGCCGTGTGAAGTCGCTGTCACTCGAAACGATGCAGAAAGCTTCCACATTGCCCGAATACAATATGTCCATCGCGTCAATAATCAGCGCCGCGTCCGTGGCGTTTTTGCCGGTGGTATAGCTGTACTGCTGAATGGGCGTAATCGAATTGGCAAGCAGTACGCTTTTCCAAGACGCAAGCTGCGGCTTTGTCCAGTCACCATATATGCGCTTATACGTGGGTGTACCGTGATTGCTGATCTCGTCAAGTATCGCCTTGATGTATTTATCCGACACATTGTCCGCATCAATCAGAACCGCGATTCGCTTATCGTTTTCCATAGTCTCCTCAATTCGTTTTTATTGGTTTATTATACCTTATATGATTATACCGCATCAATCGGACAGAATCCCAAATTCCTTCTTCAGCGCATCCTCCATCGCCTTGGCGGAAGGTTCCCGCCCCGTCCAGAGCGAAAAACCCAAAACGCCCTGATTGACAAGCATTTTTAGGCCGTCAAACGTCCTCGCGCCCGCTTTTTTCGCCTCCCGCAAAAACAGCGTGTCCGGATGGTTGGGTATCACATCGCATACAGCCATGCCGCCTTGCAGCGCGGAATAGTCGATATCCGGCTTTTGATCCGTATTTGGATACAGTCCGATCGGCGTCGCGTTCACAAGTATCGCCGTATCCTCCGGCGGACGGTATGCGCCGTGCCATAGCGTAAAAACCGCGTTTGAGGGTGTCTTATTGCCGATAAGCGATGCAAGCGCTTCGCCGCGCTCCCTGCTTCTGTTCACAATGCTTATTCGCTTCGCACCCGCCATTGCAAGCTCCACCGCAATCGCACGCGCCGCGCCGCCCGCACCCAAAATGACGGCGGCTTTGTCTTTTATTTCGACCCCGCCGTCCGTAAGCGATTTCAAAAATTGTACGGGCGTCAAACATAGGTTACACTCTGCATAGCTCAAGCCGTTGTGTTTTAGTTCGTGTTTATTCCTCTGGGGGTACCCCCAGAGCGCCGCATCTTTACATCACTCCCAGATACATCTCTACAATCTGGTTTGGCGTCTTCATTCCAAGACAAGGCTTTATGATCCTATTAGAATTTCGTTGATATTG
>JAJUJH010000031.1 GCA_029265435.1 Clostridiales bacterium | reverse complement strand
GCCGAAAGTGGTGCGGCATCTTTTTCCGCTGTCGGAGGATCCGGCAAAGAACTTTATCGCGGGCTTTTCGATGGGCGGCTACGGAAGCCTCAAATGGATGCTGAGAGACCCGGAGCAATTTACGGCTTTCGGCCTGTTCTCGGGCGTCAAGAATATGGCGGACTGGATGCCGGGAGAGGGCGAAACGCCGGAAGGATTCTTTATGTTCAAATCAGCTTTCGGGAGCATGGCGGAACTGAAAAATACCGAAAACGATATCTGCTACATGATCAAGAAGCAGAAGGCCGCCGGCAAGAAATTCCCGAGGGGCTATATTGCCACGGGTCAGGAGGACACGCATTACCGCGATAATGTGGAGTTCATGAAAAAGTACCGCGAGCTTGGGCTGGAGTTTGTCGAGATCATTGATCACGGCGCGCACAACTGGGAGTATTGCAACAGACACGTGAAGCAGTTTATAGACTGGCTGGGTGTTGAGGATACTTTCAAGCGGCTGAGCGAGTGACAGATTAATATTAAGAAAGGCAAGGGACTATGAACGAGAAGAAAATATTACTGCACCCTGGTACGCCTGACGACGATAACAGGGATTATCTGCCCGAAAGAATCAAAGGCAGCGATATCGTTGTGAACGAAAACGGCAACAATTCGCAGCCATATCCCGAAAGGCTCAAAGAATTCAGCGAAGCCCTGACATCGGACGGAAAGGTTGACGTATGGTATGAATATGTGCCGTCAAGCTACGACGCGGCAAAGAAAACGCCGCTTGTCGTATCCATGCACGGCGGCTTGATGACCGGCTGGGGACAGGCGATTTATACCTCTTGGACGATTATGGCCGAAAAGCACGGCTTTATCGTGGCCTTCCCAAACGCCTCCAGCAAGCGCGTTTGGTGTGTGGAGTGGGGCAGATGGCGTTTCGACGACGGGAAAAAGGAAAACGAGGAGGCTCCCGGAGAAGTGCCGCCGCCCCCTGCGGATATCAGAGAAAACCATGACGTCCAAATGGCTCTGGCGCTCATCGAAAAGATGAAGCAAAAATACAATATCGACGAAGAACGCATCTTTATGCAGGGCATGTCGATGGGAGATTTGATGACGTCGCAGTTTGCCCGCAATTACGGCAATATTCTGGCGGGCGCGGCGGGATCCGGATGCGCCACGTTCCTTTCGGTGCTGTTTGACGAAGACGGCAGGATCAAGAATAAGGCCGGACATCTTGACATTTGGCAGTCAAGGCCGGAATTGAACGATATTCCGCCGAACAAGAGCGAGGCTCTGAACGTGAACAAATACAACCGCTATTACTGGATGCGCATCAACGGCTGCGACCCGATCCCGCAGATAAGCATCGTCGGGGAAGACAATTTTGCCTTCTATAAGGGAAGCAAAGCGGACGTGACATATCTCGATATCAAGAACCGCGATCATGGCCAGACTTTTGACGACGCGGCGCTGATATGGAACTATATGTTCTCGGGCGTGCGCAGAAAAGCCGACGGGACCATTGTTCATACTGAATCCAATATACCCCGCAAAGGGGACAAGTTTGCGATCGCCTTCGCAAAGGACTGCGCCTATGCATGGTTTAAGAATAAGGTCGTGCCGATGAAGACGAAGGCTGTATACTGGCAGAAGCTTAAATACCACGGTTTGAACGGCGGCCAGATCGTGAGAGGCGAGTATATCTGTGTGCCGCTTTCCTTCCTGTGCGAGGTGTTTGACGCCGAATACAAGCCCGGTGAGAACGCGCTGACCGTGACAGTCACGCTGAAGGACGGCAGAACGCTGCAATTTGCCCGCGGAAGCATTGGCTGCGTCATAAACGACGCGCTTCGCAGCATGTACTGTGAGGCGCTGCACAGAGACGGCGAGTTGCTGGTCTCGGCGGAGTGGTTCTGCCGCTACCTGTTCGGCCTTCATGTTTCGTACTGCGACGAGGTGATCTATGCGACCGACCATTTTTGCGTGCTGTCCGCCAACATGGCGGATCTGATAAAGGATCTGCTGAGAGACGGCGGAATGCTGCCGGATTACGAGAAGATTCCGGAAATTGAATCTTGCTGATCAATAAAAAATCGCGAAGGGATAAACGGGTATTCCCGCTTTGCGCCTATCGCAGAAAGGAATGGTTAAAAATATGAATTTCAAAGTCAAACTGCGTGCGGGTACGCCGGATGATGACAACAGAACCTATTTGCCCGAGGCAATCAAGGGCAGCGATATCGTTGTCAATGAAAACGGAAACAACTCCCAGCCGTATCCGGAAAGACTCAAGGAATGCCACGGAGTGATCGCCGACGGCCTTGAGGACACATGGTATGAATATGTGCCCGAAAGCTACGACCCGGCAAAAAAGGTGCCGCTGGTGGTCGGCGTTCACGGCGGCCTCATGACCGGATGGGGCCATGCGATCTACACCTCCTGGACGATGGTGGCAGACAGGGAGGGATTCATCGTTGTGTTCCCCGATGCGCATTCCCTGAGAATGTGGACGGTAAAGGGGGTATTTGACGACTTTGATCCTGCGGACGCGCCCGATCTGCCGATACAGATCGCGCCGGACGACATAAAGAAGAACCACGATATGAATTACCTTCTCGGGCTCATCGAGCTCATGAAGAAAAAGTACAGCATTGACGAAGGCCGGATATTCATGCAGGGCATGTCCATGGGGAATCTGATGACTTCCCAGTTTGCCCGTTATTACGGCAATATTCTGGCCGGCGCAGCAGGCTCCGGCGGGCCGACACGGCCGAACATGCTGTTCGACGAGGAGGGAAGGATCAAAAATGAAGCCGGACACCTTGCCATATGGCAGTCAAGGCCCGAGAAAAACGGGACGCCGCCGGGCGCAAAATACAGCGAGTTTATCGTTAACAAATACAATCGCTTCTATTGGATGAAGATCAATGAGTGCGATCCCATCCCGCAGATCAGCATTATCGGAGAAGACAACTTTGCGTTTTATCGGGGCAAAAAAGCGGATCTGGTTTATCTCGACATCAAGAACCGTGACCATGGGCAGACTCTCGACGAGGCGTTCCTGTATTGGGATTATCTTTTTTCCGGCACCAGGCGCGAGCCGGACGGCACGATCGTTCACACCGATACCATCATCCCAAGAAAGGGCGACGAATTTGCCGTTGCATTGACGGACGGATGCGATAAGGCATGGTTCGGAAACGGCATCAGGGAAATGGGCGGCCCCGCTATCCGTTGGCAGAAGCTCAAATATCACGGCTTGAACGGCGGCGAGAAGGTCAGGGGCGAGTATCTTTGCGTACCGCTGTCGTTTTTGTGTGAAGTGTTCGGCGCAAAGTACGAACCGAGCGAGGATACGCTGACGGCGGTGGTCACGCTGAAGGACGGCAGAGTACTGCAGTTTGCCCGGGGCAGCATCGGCTGTGTGATAGACGACGATCTTCGCAGCATGTACTGCGAGGCGCTGCATCGCGGCGGCAAGCTGCATGTGAGCGCCGAATGGTTCTGCCAGTATCTGTTTAATCTGCATGTATCCGCATGCAACGGCGTGGCGTATATCACCGACCATTTTGCCGAGCTGTCCACATTCATGGCGGATCTGATCAAGGATCTGCTGAACGGCAATGCGTTTCCGGACGACTTCAAAAATATTGAAGCCTAAAGCGTAATAAAGCGGAAGGCAGCGGGAGCCGCCCGCCGAATTGAAAGATGACGGATCAGAAAGGTGGAGGGAAATGAAAGGGAAAATTGTATTGCTGGCCGGAAAGCCAAACGATGCCAACAGGGATTATCTGCCGGAGGCGATCAAAGGCAGCGATATGGTTGTCAACGAAAACGGCAATAATTCTCAGGTGTATCCCGAAGGGCTCAAGGAGTATCACGGTTTTATCACGGACGACGGCCTTGAGGATACATGGTATGAATATGTGCCTGCGACCTATGATCCGAATAAAAAAACGCCGCTGGTATTTTCGATGCACGGAGGGCTGATGACCGGATGGGGACAGTGCATTTACACATCCTGGACGCACGTTGCGGATAGGGAAGGCTTCATATGCGTTTTTCCCGACGCGCATGACGGAAGGATGTGGATGATCGAATGCGATCCGAAAAAGGTCGATGAAATTACGAAGCCTGTCCCCAAGGGCATTCCGCAGCTCAACAGGCCCACGGGCGAAGTGGAAGATTTCCACGATGTGAAGTTAGTGCGCGCCTTGCTGTCATTAATGACGGAAAAATACAACATCGACAAAGGCCGGGTTTATATACAGGGCATGTCGATGGGAAACGTGATGACATGTCAGATGGCAAGGTATTTTGGCGGGCTGTTTGCCGGAGCCGCCGGTTCGGGATGCCCGACGAATCCCTGCCTGCTTTTCACATCCGACGGAAAGGTCATCAATAAAGGGGGCGCGCTCGACATCTGGCAATCGAGGCTGGAGCATGACAAGACCCCGTATCATTATGATGGGGATGACCGTACTGTGGTGCTCAGCAATATCGAATACTGGCGGAAGGTCAACGAAGCGAACGGTCTGCCGCAGATACGGATTATCGGTGAAAAGAATCTGGCATTTTTCAAAGGCAAAAAAGCCAACGTGATACTGATGGATGTCAAAAACCGGGATCACGGACAGACGTTTGACGACGCCGAGATGGTATGGGACTACATGTTTTCCGGCGTCAGAAAAAACGAGGACGGCAGCTTGACTCATTTTGATCCGATCTGTGAAAACAGAGGCGACAGCTTTGCGATCGCGATCGTTGAGAACGCGAAAAAAGCGTGGGTAAATAACACGATCGTATCGACAGGAGCTGAAACGCTGCGATGGGAAAAACTCAAATACCACGGGTTAAACGGCGGGCAGATCGTCCGCGGGAGCTACCTTTGCGTATCGCTGGGCTTCATTGCGGAGGTGTTCGGCGCGAAGCTTGACCTGATGGAAAACGGCGTGATGGCGGAGCTGACGCTGCCGGATGGCAGAACATTTCAGTTTGCGGAGGGCTGCATAGGCTGTGCCGCGGACAATAAAGTCGAGTCGATGCTGTGCGAAGCGATCTATCGCAACGACAGGCTTTATATATCGCTTGAGTGGTTTTGCAGGTTCGCATACAACCTTCAGGTATCCGAGTTTGACGGCGTCATGTATGTGACCGACCACTATTCACAGATATCGCGGTATATGTCGTGGCTGCTGCAGGATATGCTGAGAGATCATGCTTTGAATTATGAGGAAGAAGTGTAAGATGAATACGAACGGAAAGATCATTGCGAATACGTTTATTGGTGATTTCGGACAGATGGTTGAGTCGGTTCGGATCGAGGGGCTGACGCGGAAAATCGAAGCCAAAGACATCACGCTCAAGGAGTGCTATGTGGACTGCTGCACCTCCATCCCATGCAAGGGGGTGCTGGATATCGAGTACAGCGAGCGCGGTGCGCTTATAACGTTTGATCCGTTTTTATACCGCGCGGATTTTTCGATTGAAGCGGCGGGCGTCACAATCAGCAAAGATACGATTGGCCAGGTCGTTGTCAAAAACGAGGAACTGTTCGGCAGGTATACGGAGGGCGATGTGGTATACCGCCTGTATGAACCGAAAGCCTGTTCGCCGCGTCCGCTGATACTGTTTCTGCATGGCGGCGGAGAATGCGGGACCGACAATCTGCTGCAGCTGACCGGCACGTTGGGCGCGATTAAGCTTGCGGAGCGCTACCCCGATATGTTCATATTGGCGCCGCAGGCTCCCGATTACGGTTTAAGCATGCAAGAGATGTTTGAAAGAATGATGGCAAAAAGCGATCCCTTCAGGGTGTGCATCGGCGCGGATACGAGTATCGGCATCGGCGACAGAGGCTGGAACAGGGACTACGTGGGCCGCGTCTGCGATTTGATCAGAAAGATGATTGCCGATGGCAGAGTTGATCCTGCGCGTGTGTATGTGATCGGCATGAGCATGGGCGGCGCGGGCGTCATCACTGCGGTATCCGCAGCGCCGGAACTGTTTGCGGCGGCCGTTCCTATATGCCCGAGCATGAATGCGGACAGCTACCCTTTGCTTGCCAACTGGCCGTCTGTGCCCGTCTATATCGCTTCAGCGTATATCGACCATCAGGCCGGAAGGCACGCGTATATTCTGCGCGCTTGCAGCAAGCTGTGGGCGGAGGGACAAAAAGACGTGAAATTTACGCTTTTCACCCCGGAGGAGCTTGAGAAATACGGCATTGTCGCTTCCTCGAATCTGACCGAAGCGCAGATACGCCAGGCGAATCACAACAGCTGGGTGCTGGTACTGCATAACGAATACGGCATACTCGACTGGATGATTTCTCACAGAAAAAACGGATAGATCGGAGACTGATATGGATTTCACAAAACTGACCGCTTATCTGGATACGCTGGAAAAGACGCATGGAGTTCACGGACTGGACTGTAAAGTGATGAAGGAGCATCAAGCGGTTTACCGTCATATGACGGGCTACAATGACTATGCGCTGAGTACGCCGGTGACTGAAAACGATCTTTATGAGATATATTCCTGTACGAAAATCATCACGGTAACGGCCGTTATGCAGCTCATCGAGCAGGGCCGCATCGGGCTTTATGATGAGCTTGAAAAGTACCTGCCCGAATTTGCCGAAATGCGGGTTGCAAAGGATTTCCGGATAGGAGAGTGGCCGTTCCGATGGCCGACTTCGGCTTCGCCGCTTGAACCGGCAAAAAATAAGATACGGATATACAACCTGATGTCGATGACGGCGGGTCTTTCCTACGATGTGTCTTCCGAAGCGATAATGGAAAAAAAGCGTGAAACCGGCAACAGCGCAGGGACGCGCGAAATGGTTAAGGCGATTGCCCGTATGCCCCTTATCTGTGAACCGGACACCCGTTATTTCTACTCCCTTGGCCATGATGTTCTTGCGGCGGTCATTGAGGTGGTCAGCGGAATGACTTTTGGACAGTACCTCAAGGAAAACATATTTGATCCGCTTAACATCACGGATATGTACTTTCATGTGCCCGAAAGCGAAAAGCATCGTATTTCCGCCCAATACAGGAAGAATTTCGAAACCGGAGAAATTGCTCCGAACAGCGGGATGATATTCCGCTTGTCTGACGCATACGAAAGCGGAGGCGCGGGGCTGACCTGTACGGTGGATGCGTACAGCATGGTGCTTGACGCGCTGGCCAACGATGGCGTGGGAGCGACAGGGGCGAGAATAATTTCGCCCGAATCAATAAGCATGATGAGCAAAAACTGGCTCACAGAGCAGGAGCTGGAGGATTTCAAAAAGACCGGCAAGAAAGGATACGGCTACGGCCTTGGGGTGCGCACGCTGATCGACGGGTCTTATTCAAAAAGCCCTCTGGGCGAGTTTGGCTGGGACGGCGCCGCAGGCGCATATGCCTTGATCGATCCGATTAATCACATCAGCATTTTTTACGCACAAGAAATTCTGGGCATGTTATCCGCCTACAGCGAGATACACCCGACGATACGCGATCTGGTATATGAGGCAGTGAAAAACGAATAAGAAGGAGACGGCGATGAAACTGGAATTTATTGAATACAAAGAAATCGGCAGGAGCATGTATGTGATATATCCTGACGGCGACAGGCTCAGCTGCTATGAAAACACGCTGATTACAGTCCTTAGAGACAGCGACAGCATAGAAGGCGTGAAGGCGCTGCTGGCTGACGCCGCCTTCTGCGAGCTTGCCAACAAGCAAAGATTCGTGATGCTGTTTCCGAATCCCGTAAACGGCAGATGGAACTGGGACATGGACGAAACGCAGCGGGATGATCTCAACGATCTGACCGAAATGGTCAGGCTGTTTAATTATCAGCCCGACCTCAATGACCGCGGAATCTACCATAATATGCACAACGCCCGTTATTTTGTCGGTATCGGTACCGGCGCTTCCATGCTGCATACGCTTGCCGCATGCAATCCGGTCAACGTCGCCGGGATTTTCACAATCGGCGGCATCATGTCGGAAAAGGCCAAAGCGGCTTCCGTCGGCGCTGCGGTTTCCGCGATTTTGTGGAATGCCGACAGCGAAGCAAAAGAGTTTTTCAGGGCTCTTAACAAGGCTGACAGAGGGGGCGACGGTTTCTTTTTCAATAGCGTAAACGATGCGCAATTCGTATATATTGCGGACGATAAAAATGCCAAACTGGATTATGACACGATGCGCTACGGCTGGGAAAAGCTTTTTTCCAAAGTCTGCAGGTTCAATTCATGCGAGTACGGCGATATGGGCCCAAGAACTGTGCGCGACGACTACAAGTTTATCGTGCATGAAAACGATACGCGGTTGGGCGACAACGGCGGTATCGGCCATACCTGGTTTGAATACATTCCGGAGAGCGTAAAGGCCGCTCCCGAAACGAAGGTTCCGCTGATGCTGTTCAACCATGGAGGCGCGGATACGCCGGGCAATGTCTGCAATACGATCAAGATGCATGAAGTGGCTGAAAAGGAAGGATTCATATTGGTATACCCTTGGGCGACATCCAGATGGGGCTGGAATCAGGATATGCTGGACAGCCAGTATGACGATGTCGGCTATCTCAATGCGCTGATTGCATATATGAAGAAAACCTACGCCATTGATGAAACCAGAGTGTATATCGGGGGCTTCTCCAACGGCTCGGCAATGGCGCAGGTGTTTGCGATGACGAATCCGGAGATCATTGCCGCGGTCTGCGCGGACAACACACGGTTTTGTCAGGATCGCAACACCAAGCCGTTTGCCATCGCCGGAAAGAAAAAGCTGGATTTCGATTACCGTATGCCGGTATGGTATACGTACGGCACCCGCGATATCGAGTATCCCGCTGTCAGAGGCAGCGGCCAGCAGGTGCAATACGATTTCTGGAAATCGTACAACAACATTACATGCAAGCCGACCCCTTATATCGACGAGCCTGCAAGCTGCGGCGTTGGCGTATGCGGCGATGTGGTGGAGGAGTATTACCCGAATCCGAGATATCCTCAAAGGAAATATGTGACGCATCGCTTTTTCTCAAATGATCCAAAGCCGCTTAACCTTTATAATTATTCGCTTGCTTACGGAAAGGGTCACGATTGCAATCCTGAGGAAGCCTGGCTTGGATGGAACTATATCAAGCAATTCAGAAGAATGCCGGACGGCTCGCTTGCAGTATCGGGCAGCGAACAGCCGCTTAGCCAGATGAAATAACAGCAGTATCCGCAGCCTGTGCAAATCACAGGCTGCGGATACTGCATATGGTAATAAGAAATCATGTGCTGACGAACTCGAGATGATGAAATCATCATTATGGGTATCTGCCGGTCCGGGCCGCCATAAAGCGGCAAGCACGGGAAGGCAGATCCGCGGATATCCGGCATCCGCATTAGAGGCGGCGATGACGGACACAAGCGGTTTGCTGGAACGCTTCATCTTCAATCCCCAAAAGCTCGCGGTGAAAAGATCGATCAACAGCCAGCCATTGTCTGATCAAAATAAAAAGCTTATTATCTGTGGGGGATAGAAACAGACTTGACCGAACTGAAGTCATTTGCTTAACGGGAGGCGGTATTTTTTTATGCTTAAAAAACTCATAAACAGTTTAAGGGAATACAAAAGAGCAGCTATACTGACTCCGGTATATGTGATTATTGAAGTGCTCATGGAAATCACGATTCCGATGCTGATGGCCTATTTAATCGATTATGGTATCAATGAAAGCCACATAGCATCTGTTCTCATATTCGGATCGGCATTGCTTGCTGCGGCGGCTCTGCAAATGATATTCGGCATTTTTGCGGGAAAAAGCGCCGCCGCAGCGTCTTCCGGCTTTGCCAAAAATCTGAGAAGCGATATGTATCGGCGTGTGCAGACCTTTTCTTTTTCGAATATTGATAAATTTTCAACAGCGAGCATAATCACACGGATGACGACGGATGTGACAAACATCCAAAACGCATTTCAGCTGATCATTCGTATGGCGATACGAAGCCCGTTTATGATGTTTTTTTGCCTGATCATATCCTTCCGGATCGATGCGCAGCTTTCTCTGATATTTCTTGCCTGCATACCGGTGCTTGGGTTGGGATTGTGGTATGTCTTTTCCCATGTGCACCCGATTTTGCAGAGAGTCTTTCGGACTTACGACAGGCTTAATCGCATAGTTCAGGAAAATCTCCGCGGTAAACGCGTCGTCAAATCGTTCAACAGGGAAAAATATGAAGAAAATAAATTCGGCGAAATATCAACAACGATTTATAAGGACTTCGCAAAAGCGGAAAAGAGGATTGCGTTTAATATCCCTTTGATGCAGTTTTGCATGTATGCCTGTGTTTTGATGATATCCTGGCTGGGTGCAAAACAGATTGTCGCAAGCGGCAATAATCCCGCAGCCGGCCTTTCGACGGGCGAGTTGATGAGCCTCATCACCTATACGACACAGATTCTGATGAGCCTGATGATGCTTTCGATGGTATTTGTCACGATGACGATCGCCCGCCCTTCAGCGGAACGCATTACCGAAATTCTTGCGGAAGAAAGTGATCTGAAAGAACCTTCGAATCCGATATGTTTTGTGAAAGACGGTTCGATCCGCTTTGAGGATGTGAGATTCAACTATCGGCATAAATCGGAGGAACCCGTACTCGATCACATCAACATTTCAATCGCATCCGGGGAAACAGTGGGCATTATTGGCGGAACCGGTTCTTCAAAATCAAGCCTTGTGCAGCTGATTCCGCGTTTATATGACGTGGAAAGCGGAAGGGTTACGGTGGGCGGCGTGGATGTGCGGGAATACGATATCGAATCGCTCCGCAATCAGGTAGCTATGGTGCTTCAGAAGAATGTGCTTTTTTCCGGTACGATCAAAGACAACCTGCGCTGGGGTGATGAAAACGCAAGTGAAGAGGAAATGGTGCGCGTTTGCGCGCTGGCGCAGGCGGACGGTTTCATCAGGCAGTTTCCCGACAAATATGACACCTATATCGAGCAGGGAGGCGTCAACCTTTCGGGAGGGCAAAAGCAAAGGCTTTGTATCGCAAGGGCGCTTCTCAAAAAACCCAAAATCCTTATACTGGACGATTCGACAAGCGCCGTTGATACAAAAACCGACGCGCTGATTCGAAAGGCGTTGAGAGAGGAGCTTCCGGAGACAACAAAAATCATTATTACTCAGCGCATTGCATCCGTGATGGATGCGGATAAAATCATCGTTTTGGATAACGGGAGAATTGATGCCGTCGGTCAGCATGAGGAATTGCTGAAAACCAGCGTTATTTATAAGGAAGCCTATGAATCTCAGAACAAAGGAGGCTACTTGCATGAATAGAAGAATTCGAAACAATTCTATTTTCCACAAGAAGCCGGAGAAGGACGCGGAACACATGAAAAAGGCTCCCGATAAGAGCGAGAAATCACCGTTTCGGAAATTTAAACCCGGTACGATTAAGCGCTTGCTTTCATATATGGGCAAATACAGACTGCGGATCATACTTGTTGTTGTCTGCATTCTTATCAGCGCCGCTGCCGGCGTGGCATCGCCGCTTTTTATTCAAACGCTGATAGACGATTACATTGTGCCGATGCTGGGCGAATCCAATCCGTCGTTTGCTGGGCTGTTCCATGAGGTTTTGTTGATGGGGGCGGTCTTTTTGACCGGTGTGCTTGCGACGCTGCTTTATAATCGGATAATGGTTGTCGTCGCGCAGGGAACACTCAAGACCATACGGGATAAAATGTTCAGCCATATGCAGGCACTGCCCATCAGGTATTTCGATACCCATTCACATGGCGATATCATGAGCCGTTATACGAACGATACGGATACGCTGCGCCACATGATCTCTCAGAGTCTGCCGCAGCTGTTTTCATCGGTTGTGAGCTTGATCACGGTATTTTGCTCAATGCTGTATCTCAGCGCAGGGCTCACGCTCATTGTGGTGCTTTTTGTTTTCGCTTTATTAAAAGCGGTTAAAGCGATTCTGGGCAAAAGCAGTCTGTATTTTATTAAGCAGCAGGAATCGCTTGGCGATGTGAACGGCTATATTGAAGAAATGATCAACGGACAGAAAGTTGTGAAGGTTTTTTGCCATGAGAAGAAAGCCGAGGAGGTTTTTAACGAGAAGAACAACGAGCTTTGCCGCTGCTCGATCGAGGCTAACAAATACAGCAATATCATGATGCCGATCGTGAACAGCATGGGATATTTCCTGTATGTTCTCATTGCCGTAATCGGTGCGGTATTAGGGATTGCGGGCGTAAAGAACCTGAGCCTTGCGGGAATCAGCGTGATCACCGTAGGCACAATCGCCTCTTTTCTGACGCTGTCACGCAATTTTATCATGCCTATCGGGATGGTTTCCCAGCAGTTCAATATGGTGATGATGGCTCTTGCGGGGGCTTCCCGTATCTTTGATTTAATGGACGAAGCCGAAGAAACCGACGACGGCTGCGTCACTTTGGTCAATGCCAAAATGGAAAACGGGGAATTGAAAGAATCGGATGATGAAACCGGAATACCCGCATGGAAGATTCCCGGCAGCGACGGCACTTTTTCTTACGTTCAGGTGAAGGGGGATATTCGTTTCCATGACGTCGATTTCGGATATGAGGAAAACAAGCCGGTGCTTCATCATATTTCGCTTTACGCCGAACCCGGCCAGAAGGTCGCATTTGTCGGCGCGACTGGAGCCGGCAAAACAACCATCACAAATCTGATAAACCGCTTTTACGATGTCGCGGACGGCAAGATCTGTTACGACGGCATCGACATCAACAGAATAAGAAAATCGGATCTGCGAAGGTCGCTTGGCATTGTGCTGCAGGATGTCAATCTGTTTACCGGGACCGTCATGGAGAATATCCGGTATGGAAGGCTCAATGCCACGGATGAGGAGTGTATTGCGGCTGCGAAGCTTGCAAACGCCGATCACTTTATCCGGATGCTGCCGGATGGATACAATACGGTGCTTGAGGGCGACGGAAGCGGACTCTCTCAAGGACAGAGGCAATTGATTTCGATTGCCCGCGCGGCGGTGGCAAACCCGCCCGTGATGATTCTCGACGAGGCCACATCCTCGATAGACACCCGCACGGAATCGATCGTTCAAAAAGGAATGGATGCGCTGATGAAAGGGAGGACGGTCTTCGTGATTGCACATCGTTTGTCGACCGTTCAGAATTCCGACGTGATTATGGTGTTGGAAAACGGACGCATTATCGAGCGCGGCAGCCATGAACAGCTCATCGAAAAGAAAGGGAAATATTATCAGCTTTATATGGGCGCATTCGAGCTTGAATAGCTTTGCCTTCATAAAACGAAAAAAACAATACGGCCGGCCTTTTGGGGATTTGCCGCAGGTATTCTCACGCAGAACCCGCTTCATTCGGTACGCCCGGAATTCTTGGGAAGTGCCGAATGATAAATAAAAGAAAATGCTTTGATATTTCAAACGGCGGACGTCCGCTTATTGGCAGAGCCGTATGATTTTTCCCGTGTTTGATAACGTCAGCCTGTGCCGGATGCAAACCGCCAGATTATTGATAAAACGAGCCAGAAAGTTGATGGCGGCGCCGAAAAGTCTTTTGATATGATGAATTATCGGAGACAGAACGTCTTCTGCAAAAATAATAAAGAAGGAGTTACAAAATGAAAAAGCACGGTATTTTTCTGAAGGCTATTGCGATGCTGCTTATCGTTGCGATGCTCGGCGCCTGCAGCGCTCCCAGTTCCTCAGAACCCTCCGGAACCGCGACCGCGTCTGCCAATACGGCGACTGAGACGGCCAGCGGCAATGGGGAATATCCCGTTATCCGCATGGCTTACAACAGAATGTTCTCTACGGATTCCGAAGCCAAAATCGAGGAAGCATTGAACGAGATCATGCGCAAAGAGGCGCAAGCCGAGATCGACCTCGTTCCGGTGGACTTTGGAAGCATGACGACCCAGTATAACCTCATGCTTACGGGGGGCTCCGACTCCATCGATATTTTCTCGTCCTTTTGGTACATGCCTCTGAGCACTCTGTATGCAAACGGCCAGATTGCTCCGCTGGACGATCTGCTTGCCTCGGACGGCGAAGGCATTCTCGATCTGTTTAAGGACACACCGCAGGTTCTGGATTGCTGCAAAATCGGCGGCAAGCTCTATGCACTTCCTTCTTATGGCCCATATTCTTCGCCCATGATTTATGTTGTCAAAAAGACCGACTCGGATGCCGCGGGCATCGATTGGACCAACATAGACACGCTGGATGAAGTGACCGAAGCGATCCTGAAAATGAAGAAAGCCAACCCGGATCATTATTATGTCCCGGGTGCAACCGAGACCTATTGGATTCCAAAGGATATCGACTACCTTGGAGATACCAACTTCCTCGGCGTTCTGACCGATCCTCTGAACAGCACAACCGTTGAAAACTACTATGAGTCTGAATACTTCATGAACTTTCTCGACAACGTAAAAATATGGAAAGAAAACAATATTATCAATCCAGACTCTATGAGCAACACGAACCCGACGTTGATGAGCATTCAGTACGGCATTACAAGCGGCACACCGGGCTATGGCTGGAATCTTGACGAATGGCTGTATGAAGCCAACCTTCAGCAGACCTACGGCGATGATATGACCGGCTGCCAGATGGGCGAGCGTCTCTTGACGACCGGTACCTGCACCACGTATCTGTGGCACATCACCAGCTTCTGCAAGGACAAAGAGGCGGCAATGCGCGTGCTGAAGGTGTTCTATACAAATGCCGAAGCCGCGAATCTGCTTGGCAACGGCATTGAGGGTGAAAACTATGTCATCAACGACAAGGGCAAGGTGGAATTCCCCGAGGGCAAGGATATGACGAACTGCGGATGGACAGGCCTTGGCGCGTCGTATAATCTGCCCAATTCGTCCGGCTGCCCGGTCTGGTATTACCAGCCCGACAATATGTGGGAAATGATGGCCCAGACAAACTCGGAGGCGAAGCCGTCTTTGGCGCTTGGATTTACCTTTGACAGTACCCCTGTTGCCGACCAGGTGACCGCATGTGCCAACGTCATCTCCCAGTACTACCTGCCGCTTATCAACGGGGAAGTGGACATCGACGAGGTTCTCCCCGAATTCCAGCAGGCGCTGCATGATGCGGGAATCGACGCGATCATCGCTGAAAAACAGTCTCAGCTGGATAAATGGCTGGCGGAAAAATAACTTTGAGACTGATTGCTGAAATCTGACGAACTGGAACGAGGGCACTTCCGTGCCCTCGTTTTCACGAGGACTCTTTTATGGATCACACAAACACACTGACAAGCCCATCCAAGCTTTGGAACAGATCGTACATCCTTGTGATTATCATCAGTACGATGAACGCGTTCTCCTTTTATATGGTGGCGACGATACTGTCGAAGTACCTTGTGGGGATTGGCGTGACATTTGCTCTGGCCGGATTCATCGTCGGGCTGTTTTCCCTGACGTCCCTTTTCAGCCGTCCATTCTGCGGCTTGATGGCTGACAGGCTGAACAACATCCGTCTGCTGATGTGGAGCAATATACTCATGACCATAGGCCTCATCGGCTTTGCGGTCACGACCAATACCCCGCTCATTATTTTTTTCCGGATTTGCAACGGCCTCGGATTCGCCGTTGGCAGCACCGTCCAGGTATCCCTTATTGTCCGATTCATTCCCGAGAACAAAACGGGCGAGGGGATTGGTTATATGGGGATCAGCCAACTCATCGGTTCCGCCTGTGCTCCCGGCTTGGGCGTTGCCATTGCGGATGCGTTCGGGATGAAAGTGACATTCATCGCTGCCGCCGCGCTGACCGCCGTGACATGTATCTTTCTGCTGTTTATCAAAAATATTCGGCATGTGAACACCCGCGCTGAAAAACGCAAGATTTCACTTCGCGATATTTTTGAACCGAAAGCGATCCCATTCACGCTGCCATACTCGACTTTGTCTTTTGTCAACGGAATCATTGCGTCCTATCTTGTTCTTTTTGCCGACGAACTTGGAGTTAAGGGCATCAGCATCTATTTCACCGTATACGCGGTATGCCTTTTCCTGATCAGGCCGATCGCCGGAAAACTGATGGATGCCAAAGGATTGAAATACACCGTGTTTCCCGGCATGCTGATTACCGCCATATCCATGTTCATGCTGGGTCAAAGCCAATCCTTATGGTTTATTTTGCTCACCTGCGTACTCAGAGCCATTGGGCAGGGAGCCGCCCAGCCATCACTGCAGGCCGGCTGCATCAACCACATCGGCCGTGACCGAAGCGGCGTTGCAACCAGCACGTATTTTCTCGGCGGGGATATAGGGCAGGGCATCGGCCCCATGGTCGGCGGCGCAATATTGGGCATGATCGCAGGGCTGCAGGGCTACCGTTTTGTTTTCGGCTTATGCGGTATCCTCATCATCGCCGCGATGATTTACTTCTATTTCGTGAATAAAAAGGAGAGATACTGATGCATACATGCGAACTGCCGCGCTGTACGCCGGAGGAAGCGGGCATATCCAGCCGCCAGGTGATGAAGTGCATAGAAGCGCTCGGCCATGATCTGACCACAATGAACGGCTTCATGGCCGCTCGGTATGGCAAGGTGTTTGCCGAATGCTGGTGGGCTCCCTACAGCGCGGAGCTTGTCCACTCCAATCACTCGCTTGGCAAAAGCTATACCGCAACGGCCATCGGCATCGCGCTGAAGGAAGGGCTGCTTTCTCTTGATGAAAAAATGGTCGATGTGTTTGCCGATGAAATTGCCGAGAGAAATATTGCGGTTCCCGATATGATGAAACGGATCACGATCGAGCATGTGATGACCATGACGAATGGAATGGCCCATCATCCCTCCATGTCGGGAGACTGGATAGGCCATTATTTCAGAACGCCGATGGCTTTTGAGCCGGGTACCCGTTTTGCATACAATTCGTCGGGTTCGTGCATGCTGGGCGCGATCATTTTGAAGCGCACGGGACAAAACATGAAGGATTATCTGACCGAAAGACTGTTCAACAAAATCGGCATCCGTCCCGAACACTTTGTGTGGCTCAAATTTCCCAATATGATTGACGCCGAACCCGGCACGTTCGCACGGACGGAGGATAACCTGCGGCTTGCCATGCTCTATGTCAACGGCGGCTGTTGGAATGGTGAGCAGATACTTGATCCCAAGTTCGTCAAAAGCGCGCTTTCGGTGCATATCGAAAATCCGTATGCGCCCGAGCAGAAGGACGGCCGCTGCGGATATGGCTATCAGCTCTGGGCTTGCAGCGTTCCGGGTGTGTTTCGTTTCGACGGCGGGCAGGGGCAGTATGGCATCATATGGCCGGAAAAGCAATTGGTCGTCTCGATCCATGAAGGCGCCGTCATCCCGTTTGGACCGCAGAAAACCCTGGATATTCTCTACGAACATCTTCTGCTTCAATTGCAGGATCATACGCTCGAACCCTCGCGGGAGGACTATCACGCCCTTCTTCATATGGAAGCTGCATTAAAATTGCAGGATGACGAGCCGAACACGCGCAGCTTGAATCGATCGTTCGGCGGCTGCTATCGAATCAACGGCGGAGATTTTGACCCGTGGTTTTCGGTGGCCCCTCCGGGCAACGGCGATCTTTTTGCCGACTTTCGCGATCCCTCAAGGAACATGAGAATCTCCGCATTCGAACTGGCTGTTTTAGATGAAGCGCTTATCGTTTCGCTGGACACAGGGGCGCGGTTTCGTGCCTCGTGGGACGGTACGCTGACATGCGGCTTTGTCGATTCCCCGTTCCCCGCTCTCGGCGCGTATGCCGCGACCGCAAGATTCATTGACGAAAATCATCTGG
>JAJUJH010000209.1 GCA_029265435.1 Clostridiales bacterium | reverse complement strand
ATTGCGGTAATTGAGGTCCGGCTGTTTGGGCGCGAACAGATGGAGATAGTATTCGCCGGAAGCCTCGTCCAGCGTCCACGCGCTGCCGCCGAAAAGGCTGATCCAGTTATTCGGCGGGCGTCCGTTTCTGCCCGGCTTCCATATGTAATAATCGCGGTACGGGCTGTTTTTATCGCGGCTCCGACGGAACCATTCGTGCTCGTCGGAAGTGTGGTTGATGACAAGATCCATCACGATGCGGATATCGCGCTCCCCCGCTTCCTTGATGAGCCTCTCCATATCGGCCATCGTGCCGTAACGCGGATCGATACGGCGGTAATCGCTGATGTCATAGCCGTTATCCGCGTCGGGCGAGCAGTACACCGGACTCAGCCATATGATGCCGGCGCCCAGCTCCTTGATATCGTCGAGATGGGCAATGATGCCCGGTATGTCGCCGAATCCGTCCCCGTCGCTGTCCGCAAAGCTCCTCGGATAAACCTGATAAACAACGCGTTCCTGCCACCACTTTGCCATACCCGTTCCTCACACATTCAAATATGAAATTTCCTTGCGATCTCCGAACCGATTAATTTTTTCGCATACACAACCAGCAGAATAATCGTTAAAAACGAATACGCCGCCGCCGCGATGCTCATGAAAGCCGGCTGCGCGACGCCGCAAAGCACGAGCGTCAGCGGAATGAAGCCGCACAGGCAGAGCGAGAGCAGATAAAGCAGATAATCGCGGCGCTTGTGCTTCCACCTGACGGCCAGATAGCCGATCAGCGTGATGAACCCGATGAATATGGCCGGCATCGTGTATGAAACCGCCCACGAAACCCGGCTGACGACGGCGGCGCTGGACGCAAACATGTTGATTGCCACGAGCAGGAGCGGTATCGCGATGGCGTGAGCCGTCAGCTTCCAGCCAAGATGCACCCTTTTGCTGAAAGACAGCAGCCCCGGCCACCATGCGTAGAGTATGCACGCCGACACGACCGCGCACCAAAGTTCGCCGTGCCATGTAAGCAGGTTGACGGCGACGCATACGGCGATTGCAAAACAAGCCGTCAGCGAAACGGCTTTGGCGGTTTTAAGCCCCTTTGCCGCAGGCTCAAAGCTTGGGTAATCGGCGGGAGCATCTCCGCCGCCTTCCAGTTTTCTTCGGCAAAGCGGGCATATCTCGGTATTTGACGATATGCCGACTTTGCAATACGCGCAGTGCCGCATGCCGAACCCTTTCTAAACGCAATCCTCCCACAGATTGCTTTGTATCTCGATATCGACGCCCTGTTCGGCCAGATGCGAAAAAAACAGCCTTTCGATCTCGGTTTCATAGATCGACCTTGTAAAGCTGACCGTTGTGACGCCGCCGAACGTATTGAGCGCCACGCTGTGCGTGGCCTCGTTCCCTACGCCCGGGTTGCATTCGAAGCTTTTGACGACCGACGACATCCATGAGGGCAGCTCGATGCGTCCCACGTTGGAAAGCGCGCAGGTGTTGCGCTTGTCTCCGAGCGCCACGCAGGCAAACTTGATCGCCGCTTTCTTGATGAACAGCGGGGCGGCTCTGAGCGCCAAATTTCTCTCGATCGCCACATTGGCGTTGAGCCTTTGCTGGAGCTTGTCCTTGCAGAGTCCGTCGCGGAACTCAAGCTTGACATGCCGGAGGATATCTTCAAAGCTATCGCCGCCGCCGTCGCAGGGAGTCGAAACATAAAAGTAAAGCGAGAAATTTCTAAGCGACTGCGATTCGTAAAAGCCGCGCAGGTTGACCGGTACACAAATGTTCACCGACTTGCCGTTCTGCCGCGTCATATCGTCCGAGCGCCTTATGCAAAGCGTCAAAAGCGCCGCCAAATACTGCGTCACCGTCGCGCCGTTTGCTTTTGCCAGCGCCGCCAGCCGGTCCACAGGCATCCGGCCGTTCACCGCGCCGATGCCATACGGTAAACGCGTGCCGTTGATGCGGTAAGCGGGACGGATCTTCGGCAGCCGGTCTTTCACCGGCCTGTAATGCCTGATGTAGCTGTCTTCCAGCTCTATGGCGCGGGGCGGCTGTTCCGGCGTGAGAACCTTTCCTTCCCCGTCCTCCGGATACCCCTGCAGCACAAAGTAACGGTGCAGCAGCGATTTGAGAAGCTCGAGCGCCGCGCATCCGTCGCAAAGGCCATGGAAAACCTCCAGACTGACACGGTTTTTGAAATAAAACAGCGTAAAAAGATAGCCGTTGTTTGCGTACGGGCATATGTGATTATTGATATACGGCGATTCGGGCTTGAGCAGCGGCGTTTTTTCATTCGGCTCGTAGTAATTCCAGAAAAAACCCCTTTTGAGTTTTACATAAAGGAACGGGAACCTTGGCTTGCAGTCGATCAGCGCCTGCCGGAGCACGGACGGCCGCACATCCGAAAACAAATAGGCCGATACACGGTAAACGCAGCTGTCTTTCGGGTTGAGTATGGCCGGATAGATTTTGGCCGCGTTATCGAGCTTAAACCAGCGGCTTTGCTGTTCCCACACATTTTCCATTGTTTTTGAGGCGATTCCTTTCCTTCGCGTTGGCCCGTCAAAAGCATTTATACTTCCAGTTGATACCTACCGTATACAGTTTCAGCTATTAT
>JAJUJH010000145.1 GCA_029265435.1 Clostridiales bacterium | reverse complement strand
TCGTATAAAAGCAATTGCCGCCGATTTTATCATAGAAGTTTGGGCCCTCCGGCTGTTTTGAATTGAACGAATACACATTCTGCGGCACCACCCAATACTCGTTTTCCAGCACATCTCTCGCCGCTTTTTCATCGTTTGATGACCATGCTCCTTCCGAATAAGGAAAAGCGCTGGATTTGACGACCTCCGCAACAGTATTGCCATATCGGCCGGGACACAGCACGCGGTTCATCACCACGTTTCCGACTGCGACCAAGCCTTTATACTCCTGCCCGCCCGCCTCAATATGTATGATTCTGGCAAGCATTTTGATGTCGTCTTCGGTATAATCATAGGAGTTGGTTGAAAACCCCATTTGGTCATAATATACGTCGGCCTGCACGACAAAAAACGCGATGCTGTCATCAATACCGGCCGGTTTGGCGCCCGTATCCGCTGCGGGCGCCGTCACCACCGCCGTTTCCGACTCTTTCGGCTTTTGTGTATTCTTGGGCTTTTCTTCTTTCTTCTTTTCAGACGGCTTCGGCGTCGGCTTCGGTGTCGGCTTCGGTGTCGGCTTCGGCGTCGGCTTCGGCGTCGGTTCCGGCGTTGAAAGGATATCGGGCTGTGTGGTGGGAACCGGCTTTAAATCGGGAGGCGTCGTCGGAATCGGGGTCTGCACGGATGCGAGAACGTTCGATGCCGAAGCCGCAGCCTCGGCCGGTACGTCTTTTCCGCCTGCCGCCAGCACAACGGTGATCAAAACGGCAAAAACCGCCATGCCGCATGCGGCGCAGGCAGCCGTCTTTTTTCGCGTTATCGGGCGTCTCTCCCTTCGCGCGGCGTTTTTTCTTATCTTTCGGAATTTTAAAATCAATGCGGCGCATCGTCTGGCAAACGCCCGAATATAGCGGCGGTTTTTGTTTGTCCGTCCGGGGAAAGCCGGTTTGTCCATACGCTTCTCCTTTTTATCCGGCAGACTGTCACGAACCCGTTGTCACCCGGTTGATGTCGGCCTGCAAATGATCATGTCATACGATCGTCACTTTTACAAAAATCCTCGGTCAAAGAACCGTATGTCCCTGTGCAGTCAGCGCTTCAACAGCCGTTTGCAGACGGTCTTCTTTGACCAGCACATAGTCCGTTTCGTATGTGGAAACGGCGAACAGGCTCACGCCCGTTTCAGCCAGAACAGACGAAATGTGCGCCATCACACCGACCAGCGAAAAATCAAGAGGTCCTTCCACTTTTAACGCACGCCATCCCGTTTCGGCATTGCAGCCCGCCGGAACCTTTTCTTCCTCGCAGACCAGTGACACTTCACTGCCGCTCACCGTCAGCGAAACGAATTCCCCTCCGGGCATCACCGGTTCTTGAAGCGCGCATACCGCATAACGTCCTTTCAGCCTTTCAAATTTCATGCTTGTCTCCCGTTTGGCTTGCATATGCCGCCATTCTCATATAAAACAAGGGCGGACACATCCGCCCTCGAACTGCCTCACATGCGAAAGGCGTTATTTGGCCAAAAACTTGTTATAATAATTGGCAAGGCCATACACTTTGATCAGCTTCGATACCGTATTCGTGCCGGCAATGCCGTCCGCTTCCAGCCCGTACTTTTCCTGGAACGCTTTGAGCGCGTCCACCGTATCCTTGCCGAAATAGCTGTCGGCTTTCACGTCGTAGCCGAGCTTGTTGAGCATCCACTGTATGCGGTAAACGCGTTTTCCCGGCTTGCAGCCATACTGCGCGTATTTGTATGTCCGGTCGAACAGCTTAGGCGGTGGGTCGCCGCCGCGGTGCCGGCCGCTGTAGCTGTGCGAATAAAAGCAGTGGTTGCCGATTTTTTTGTAGAAAGGATGGCTGCCCCAGTCCACGCCCGCCGCAGCACCCGAACGGAAATAATATACATCCTGCGCCACCACCCACACCTCGTCCTGAAGCACCATGCGCGCGGCTGTTTTGGCGGCGCGTGTCGGAACGACGGACGGATTGTACGCAAACTGACCGGGAGCGGAAACCACGTCCTTTATTGTATTGCCGAACTGATGGCGGTTCAATACGCGGTTCATGACCACATTGCCGACGGCGATCATGCCTTCCCGGCTTTCGCCCCGTGCTTCGCTCGTGATAATCTGTGCGAGCAGGTAAACGTCGTCTTCCGTATAGTCGATGTGGTTGGATGAGTACCCCATGTCGTTGTAGTACTTGTCCGCTTTTTCGATAAAGAAATCCACACATTCGTCAAGCGATATCGGCGGCGCCGTGGCCTCGGGCTTTGTTGTGGGAATCGGCGTCGGTTCTTCGGTCGGCTCCGCAGTCGGTTCTTCCGTCGACTCCGCAGTCGGTTCTTCCGTCGGCTCAGCCGTCTGCGATTCCGAAGGGTCTGGCGTTTCCGTGGATTCGGCAGGATTCTGCGTGAGTGCGGCCGCCGCTCCCTCCGGCGAGAGCGAAGGCGACGGCTGCTCCGGAGGCAGCGGCTTTATATCGTCCGCATTTTGGGCAGCTGCCATCTGAAGCGATTGGCCGGCGCTGACATCCGCATTGGACGATGCCGCCTTGCCGGGAGGCACAAACACCACGGTCAGAAGCACGGCGGCGATTGCCGCGCCCGTTCCGATATAAGCGAAAAGCATCCTTCTGCGCCGCTGTTTTTTCGTCACGCGTTTGCCGCTCATCGCGAAATCAAGCGCGGCGCTTTCACGCGTGCGCCTGCCGAGTATCGTATCTATGAATATCCTGAATTTCGCGCTGATAGATGTTCTTGCGCCGCGGTGGCGGTGATTCGCATTAAGGCTGTCGAGCGCCCGTTTTGAGCGCTTCGCCGCGGCTCTTGAGCCAAAATCGGCATCGCTGAACAGACCGGAAGCGTCCGTCAGCGTTCCGGCAAGAATCCCCGTATCCTCCGCAGCCGGCATCATAACAGGCGCTGTCTGAGCCGCGTATTCCATTGCGGGAACGGAAACGCGCTTTGTGGAAACCGGCTTTGCGGGCTTCATATTCACGATTTTGAGCTTATCACGAATGCCGGATCTTTTTGCCATTCAGGCGATCTCCTTTAATCGGATACGTTAACCCAGGTTCATCATAGCTGATAATGTTCAATATGTCAATATTTTTGTAACACATTTGTAACAAATGCATATTTCTGGTGGGACGCTATAAAAGGGCGTCCAGCTGACCGCTCATATGCGTTTTATCGGCCGTCTGCTTGGGAGGCGCGCCATGCAGACGAATCACCTTATGCACATCGGCGCCTTTCTGCCGGAGACGTTCTATCTGTTTATCCACGCCTTTTATTTCGGACAGGTTCGCATCGGCCTGCACAGTGAACATCACGATCTCTTTTCCTGCGGCGTCGAGCTTGCTTAAAAACGTATTCACCGCCGGCGCAAGGTTCGAAGCCCATATCGGAGAACCCACATAAATGGTGTCGTAACCGTCCATCGAGGGAATGCTTTTGAGACGGCTCTTGGCGCCCGTGAGCGCGGCAAAAGCGGCCACCATAAAAGACAGCGGCTTTCCGCTCCGCTTCCTCGTCTCCTCGAGCTCGAAGACGTCCGCGCCAATGCGTTCCGCTATCACCGCTGCAGCCTGTCTGGTGCTGCCGTCAAGAGAATAATAAACAACCGCTTTTTTCATTTTTCCTCCTTTTTTACAGGGCGAACATCGCTTCCTTCAGCCCCAGCGTCTTTGCCGTCATTTCGCGTATGCCGCGCCTTGCATCGTCATCTGCCGCCGGATTCCAGTGCAGATAAGAATCGATGCCCAAAAACGCGACCGCCGCGCAGACAGACGGATTTTTCATCCTGAAATACCCTTGCTTAATACCCTCCTGCGCCACATCTTCAAGCAGAGGAAGCAAAGCGCGCATGCGTTCTTCTTTGACCACCGTGCTGTACCATTCGGGCTCAAAATCCTTAAAATAAGTATTCGCTTCGCCCACCGCATATCCCTGCTCGATCAGCGCCGAAACGAAGAACTCCGCTTTGGATATCGCGTCCGACAGCGTTTCCATCTGTTCTCGCAGACTGCGGCTGTATTCCTCAAGCTGCATGGAAACGATGTATCGAACAATGTACTGTTTGCTTTCAAAATGGTAGAAGAACGTGCCCTTTGCAATACCGGCCAGCGCGCATATCTCCTCAACCGGCGTGTTTTCATAACCCTTTTCGCTGAACAGCGTGCGCGCGCTGCTTAAAATCAGCATTTTCGTGGCTCTTTCGCCTGACATGGTTTTCTCCTTTTTGGTCGTTTTTCAGCGCTGATTATTGACCAAAGTCGAGAAAAATATACAGACTTAAGGCGGTTTTAACCGTAGAGCCGCGTCAAAACCGCGAAACCGTCGTAAATATCCAGCTTCGCATATCCCGACGGGCGCACATCATAGTGAAGCGCGTGAGAGCCGTCGCCGTGCAGCAGATACGAGAGCGCCGCCATAATCACGCCTTTATGCGTCACAATCAGCACACGCCGGCCGCTGTGCCGCTTGACGATATCGAGAACGGCCCCAAAAGCCGCCGCCATGAAACGCGGCACGCTGTCGCCGTCCGGAAACGCAAACGACAGCGGTTCTTCGATATACTCCCGCCATTTCTGCGGCATATGCCTTTCTATCTCATCCGCGCAAAGCCCTTCAAAGCATCCGAAGTCCATTTCACGGAGCGCCGCGCTGGTTTTCACTTCATGCCGCGGCACGACAATGCGCGCCGTCTGCACCGCGCGCCGTCTGTCGCTTGAGTATACATCGTCAGGCGCAAACGTCCTTATGTGCGCCGCTATGCGTTTCGTCTCCTCGACGCCCTTTTGGGACAGCGGCGGATCGCCGCTGCCGCAGTACACGCCGCTTGCCGCCTGCGCCGTTTGACCGTGCCGAAGCAAAATAAGCTGTGTCATAACTCCCCCGAACAAGAAAAAAACGCCGCATCTGATGCGGCGACAGACTGTCAATAAAACTCAAAATACCATATGTGGGCAAGGCGGGCTTTGCCCGCGCAGCCCACACCTTGCGGTTTTGCGCCGTTTCAAGCTTGCGAGGAACAAGCAAAACCGGAAAACTGTCGGAAAACCGAAGGTTTTTCGACAAGCTGACGCCGCATTAATGCGGCGCTTCGGTTGATCAGTCGAGATTGCGGCTCTTGCGGCCGGCGCGCAGACGCACCATCGCTCTTGCGAGCGCAATCTGATTCTGCATGTATTCCTGATGGCTGAGCTGCTGCCGCAGTCTTTCTTCGGCGCGCTCCTTGGCTTCCTGCGCACGGCGGATATCGATCTCGTTGGGCCATTCCGCCGACTGCGCAAATATGATGGTTTCGTCGGGGCGAACCTCCACAAACCCTTCGGACGTCGTGCATTCCATCCATTCGCCGTCCACAAGGATCTTCATCGTGCCGATATTGACGGCCGATACCATCGGCTCATGCATCTTCTGTATGCTCATGTATCCGTCCGGTGCGGGGAATATGACGCTCTCGACTTCTCCGTGGAAAAAAATCCGCTCCGGCGTGATGATTTCCAGCTTATATTTCGCAGGCATGATCTCACCCCACAGCCTTTTCCTTTTTGTACCTTGACTTCACGTCGTCGATGTCGCCCGCCATAAAGAACGCGCCCTCCGGGATATCGTCCACCTCGCCGTCCACAACGGCCCTGAAGCTTTCGATGGTCCGCTCAAGCGGCACATATTTGCCGGGAATGCCCGAGAACACCTCCGCCACCGACATCGGCTGCGAGAAGAACCTCTGAATTTTCCGCGCGCGGTACACGATGGTTTTGTCCGCTTCGCTCAGATCTTCCATGCCGAGTATGGCGATGATATCCTGAAGCTCCTTATAGCGCTGAAGCACTTCCTGCACCCTTCGCGCCACGTTGTAGTGCTTTTCGCCGACGATACGCGGATCGAGTATGCGCGACGAAGACTCCAGCGGATTGATGGCGGGATAAATGCCCAGCTCGGCGATCTGGCGCGAGAGCACCGTCGTTGCGTCAAGATGCGTGAACGTCGTGGCCGGCGCAGGGTCTGTCAGGTCGTCCGCAGGCACATAGATGGCCTGCACCGATGTGATGGAGCCGCCCTTCGTGGACGTGATGCGTTCCTGAAGCGCGCCGAGTTCATACGCCAGCGTCGGCTGATAGCCCACCGCGGACGGAATGCGGCCAAGCAGCGCCGACACCTCGGAACCGGCCTGGGTGAAGCGGAAGATGT
>JAJUJH010000113.1 GCA_029265435.1 Clostridiales bacterium | reverse complement strand
GTTCTATACGGGCTGCTCGATCTATACGAAGATCAAAGACGAAGCGCCGGTGAAATACGGCGAAAACGCGTCGGTAAAAAACAGCCTGCTCGCCAACGGCTGTGTGATCGACGGGGAAGTGGAAAACAGCATGCTATTCCGGGGCGTACACGTCGGCAAAGGCACAAAAATCAAGGGGTGCGTGATCATGCAGGAATGCGATATCGACGATAACTGCACGCTTGAATATGTGATTGCGGATAAGAACTGCCATATACGAAAAGGAAGGCGCCTTGCCGGTGATTTAAGCTATCCCAGCATCATAAGAAAAGGGTCGGTAATTTAGAATGAACGAAACGGTTCAAAGCATAATGAAGGAAAGACATATCGAAAAACTGCCGTCGGTGCTGATTGCGGCGGCGGAGTGTACGCCGTTTGCCAAGACGGGCGGCTTGGCGGACGTGGTGGGAACGCTTGCGCGCAGGCTCAAAGAACTCGGGCTTGATATCCGGCTGGCGCTGCCGTTCCATCGTGTCGCAAAAGACCGTTACCGCGAACGGACGTCGCATATCGCAAGCTTTTCCGTCGATCTTGGATGGCGCACGCAATACGTGGGCGTTGAGATGCTGGATTGGGACGGTATCCCCGTCTATTTTATTGACAACGAATACTACTTCGGGCACATGATATACAAAGGCGGCACGTTTGAGGGGGAGCAGTACGCGTATTTTTGCCGTGCCGTACTGGAAGCGCTGCCCATTGTGGAGTTTATCCCCGACATCGTCCATGTCAACGACTGGCATACCGCGATGATACCGATGCTGATCAAAACGCAGTACAGAGGGCGGCAGATAAGAGACTGCAAATCTGTGCTGGCGATCCACAGCCTCGGTTATCAGGGGCGGTTTGATTTCGGTTTTGCGTCCGAACTTCTTGGGATCGATTACCGGTATAATACGCCGGAATATATCGAATATTACGGCAGCGCGAATTTCATGAAAGCGGGCATTGTGTTTTCAGACAAACTGGTGACGGTGAGCCCCACTTACGCGCAGGAAATCAGGACGCCGTATTACGGCGAGGGGCTCGACGGCATTTTGAATACGCGCGCAAACGATTTGACGGGCATATTGAACGGCATCGACACGCAGGTATTCAATCCCGCGGACGACGCGGCGATTGCCAGAACGTATACCGTGGATTCCCTTGACGACAAGGCGGAAAACAAAAAAGCGCTGATCGGACAGCTCGGACTGAAACTGGATCCGGAAAAACCGCTGATCGGCATGGTCACGCGGCTGACAAAACAGAAGGGCCTCGATTTGGTTGTCCGCGTGATGAAGGAGATTATGGATGAAGGAGCGGGTTTTGTGCTGCTCGGCAAAGGGGACGATGAATACGAGTCGTTTTTCCGCGACGCGTGGCAGACATTCGGCGGCAGAGCCATCGGCATGATCATGTTCGACGAAACGCTTGCGCACCGCATATACGCGGGCTGTGATTTCTTTTTGATGCCATCGCGGTTCGAGCCGTGCGGCCTGTCGCAGATTATCGCGCTCAGGTACGGCACGCTGCCGATCGTGCGTGAAACGGGCGGTCTTAAAGACACCGTGATTCCGTATAATCAATACACGGGGGAGGGAGACGGTTTTTCCTTCGCCAATTTCAACGCGCACGAGATGCTGGACGCCATACGCCGCGCGCTGGCCGTTTACAGAAGCAAGGAGACCTATCAAAAGCTCCAAAGGAACGCCATGCAAAAGGACCTGAGCTTCAACAAAAGCGCGCTTGACTATGTGAAGCTTTATCTGTCGCTGACAGACGGCAATGAAAATCCGGCCTTATGAAAAGAAAACGAGGGTGAAGCTTTGACGACGGACAAGAAACGCGTAGCGGAAATTAAAGAAACGATCATCAAAAAGCTCAAGCGCGATTTCGGACGCACGCTAGAAAACGCGACGGATGAAGACATGTTTCAGGCGGTCGCGCTGAGCCTTCGCGATATGATGCTGGAGCGTCTGGCCGGCGCGGAGCTGGAAATAGAAGAAAAGCGTCTGAAACGCCTTTATTATCTCTCGGCGGAATATCTCGTCGGGCGTGCGCTTGTGAACAATATGATCAGCCTTGATCTGTTGGACGAATACAAAGCCGTTATGCAAGACATCGGCTATCCGTTCGATAGGCTGGAAAACGAGGAATTTGAAGCGGGTCTTGGAAACGGGGGGCTCGGGCGTCTTGCCGCCTGCTTTTTGGATTCGCTTTCCACCCTGAACCTGCCTGTGGTGGGGCATGGCATACGCTATGAGTACGGCATATTCCGTCAGCGCATCGTGAACGGTGAGCAGGTAGAGGAACCCGACGACTGGACGCAGAAAGGCGACGTTTGGGAGGTCGAGCGCCGGGAAGAGCAGGTGGAAATCCGGTTTGAGGGCGACGTTGAAGAAAATTGGACGGAAAACGGCTTGAATATCATCCACAGGAATTACCAGGCGGTTATGGCGGTTCCGTATGACATGCCCATTATCGGATACAAGAGCCATATGCCCGCCACGCTGAGGCTTTGGAAGGCGGAATGCCCGGCGGCGTTCGATCTTCACTCGTTCAACAAGGGCGACTACATGTGCATGCTCAAACAGCGTGAATTGGCGGAGACCATTTCCAAGGTGCTCTATCCCGAAGACGATCATATCGCAGGGCAGATGCTGCGGCTGAAGCAATATTACTTTCTCGCTTCGGCAGCCATGCAATCTATGGTGAGAGACCATAAAAAGCGTTACGGCGATATCCGGACTCTGCCCGACAAAGCGGTGGTTCAAATCAACGATACGCATCCCGCGCTTGCGATACCAGAGCTTATGCGGCTGCTTATGGATGAGGAGCACATGGGCTGGGACGACGCTTACGGCATTGTGAGCCGGATTTTCAATTATACCAATCATACGGTGATGCGGGAGGCGCTTGAAGCGTGGCCCGAGCAGCTTTTCAAATCGCTGCTGCCGCGTATTTACGCGATTATCAGCGCCATCAGCGAGCGTTTCAACCAAAAGCTTTGGCAGGCGTTTCCGGGCGATTGGGACAGGATCTCGCACATGTCCGTCATTGCATATGACGAGGTCCGCATGGCGAATCTGTGCCTTGCCGTCTGCGGCAAGGTCAACGGCGTTTCGCAGCTTCACGGCAATATTTTAAAGACGCGCACCTTCCGCGACTTTTATGTGGTTTTCCCCGAGAAATTCACGGCTGTGACCAACGGCATCACAATGCGCCGGTGGCTGGCCGTAAGCAATCCGAAGCTGACCGCGCTGATAAAAGACTGCATCGGCGACGGTTTTCTGATCGATCATACCGAACTCCAAAGGCTCAAGCCGTATACCGAGAAAAAGCGGTTCCTGGAAGAGTATGCGCAGATAAAAGCCGAGAACAAGAAACGTCTCGCGGATTACGTGAAGCGCACGCAAGGCGCCGTCATCAATCCCGATTCATTGTTCGACGTACAGGCGAAAAGGCTGCACGAATATAAACGGCAGCTGCTTAAGGTGCTGCATATTCTGCATCTGTTTAACCGTCTGACACAGGACGGTTCGTTTGAGATGCCTGTTCCCGTCACGTTTCTTTTTGCCGCGAAAGCGTCTCCCGGCTACGGCAAGGCGAAGGATATTATACGGCTTATCAACGCCGTTGCGGAGCTTGTGAACACTCATCCCGCCGCAAAGGATAAAATCAGCGTCGTCTTTCTTGAGAACTATAACGTGTCGCTTGCGGAGGTGCTGATTCCCGCGGCGGATTTGAGCGAGCAGATATCGACGGCCGGAAGGGAGGCGTCGGGCACGGGCAATATGAAGTTCATGCTGAACGGCGCGCTCACGATCGGCACGATGGACGGCGCGAATATCGAGATTCTTGAACAGGTGGGCAAAGAGAACATCTTCATATTCGGCGCGTCCGCACAAGAGATCGCGAATATGGAAACGGGGCATATCTACCGGCCAAAGGCGCTCTTTGATTCGGATAAGAATATCCGCGACGCGGTGTCGCGGCTGACTGACGGCACCCTGTCTGCGGGAGATTCCCGCCGTTTCGAAGGGATTTACAATTCGCTGCTGTACGGCGATTATGACAGCGCGGATAAATATTTCGTGCTGTATGACTTTGAAGCGTACGGCGCCGCTTTTGAAACAGCGCTTTCCGTTTATGCCGGTCAATCCGACTGGATGAAAAAAGCCGCGCTCAATACGGCCTGCGCGGGTTTTTTCAGCGCGGAAAGAGCGGTTGAAGAATATAATAGAAAAATATGGCGTCTGCGTGAATAAGAGCAAAGGAGCTTCGTCCGATGCCGATCAACTACAAAAATGAAATGATGCACGATTCTTGCATACCGATCTACAGAGACCCAACGGGAGCGGTTGCCCAAGGGCAGACGGTGACGCTGCGTTTCAAAACGCGGCTTGGCGGCATCGGCAGCGTTTACGTTTGCCTGACGGGCGAAGGCTATCATCAGGATATCATGATGACGCCGGATAACGGCTGGTGGAAAGCGGATGTGAAGGCGCCCGAGCAGACGGGCGTGTACTGGTATTATTTCACCGTCAATACCGGCGAGAGAATCGTGTATTACGGTGCGGACGGAAAGAAGAAAAGCGGCATCGGCTGCGCCTATACGGAGCCGCCGCCCGCTTATCAGCTGACCGTTTATCAAACGGGGTTTCAAACGCCCGCATGGTTCCGCAAAAGCGTGATGTATCAGATTTTTCCCGACAGGTTCAAAAGAAGCGGTGAAGAAACGGTCCGGAAAGGACTCGAATACCATCGGTCAAAAGGCCGCCGCATTTATGAACACAAACGCTGGAATGAAACTCCGCTCTATAAGCCGCTGAAGGGTGAAGCGCATTATGTTCCTTGCGACTATTTCGGCGGTACGCTCAAAGGCATCGAGGAGTCTCTTGCAAGCCTGAAGGAGCTTGGCGTCGGCGTGATCTATCTGAATCCGATATTTGAGGCGGCCTCCAACCACCGATACAACACCGCAGACTATAAAAAGATCGATCCCGTTCTGGGCGGAGAAGAGGATTTTGTATCGCTCTGTGAAAAAGCGGAGGCGCTGGGCATCCGTGTGATGCTTGACGGCGTATTTTCGCATACGGGTTCCGACAGCGTCTATTTCAACCGTGAAAAAGCCTATGGGGAGGGCGGTGCGGCGAACAGCATGGAGTCGCCGTATTATCCGTGGTATACGTTTGAGCATTATCCGGACAAATACAAATGCTGGTGGGGGTTTGAATCTCTGCCGGAGGTCGACGAGCATAACGAACACTGGCAGCGCTTTATCATTACAGGTGAAGACAGTGTGGTGCGGCACTGGATAAAAAAAGGGTGCTGCGGATACCGGCTTGACGTGGCGGACGAGCTGCCGGACGATGTGCTGACGCTGATTTATCATACGGCAAAGGAGCAAAAAGAGGATGCTGTGGTGCTCGGAGAGGTATGGGAGGACGCGACCACGAAGACTAGCTATGGCAGGCACAGAAAATACGCGCTTGGCGGCATGCTGGATTCGGTCATGAACTACCCGCTTCGCAACGCGCTGGTATCGTTTTTCACCGAACATTCGGGTGCGCGCGAGCTCAAGGATTTTCTTGCAGAACAGGCGGCGGTTTACCCGAAACCCATATATTATGCGCTGATGAATCTGCTTTCTTCGCATGATATCGAGCGGATACGAACGGCTCTCGGCACAAAACTCGACGTGCGCGCGCTTACCCGCGAACAGCAGGCGACGTTCCGTCTCAGCGACAGCCAGAACGAAAAGGCCGCCGCGCGGCAGAAGCTTGCGTCGGTACTGCAGTTTGCGCTGCCCGGCGTGCCGTGCATCTACTACGGGGACGAAAAGGGCATGACGGGTCTTCTTGATCCGTTCAACAGGGCGCCGTATCAGGAAGCCGCATATGATCTCACGGACCATTATAAGAAAATATCGTCGCTGCGGCGGCACAGCGACGAAGTCAGCACGGGATACGCGGCGTTTTTTGCGCCGAATGAGGATTGCATCGGCATACTGCGCTATATCGTAGACGGAGAGGACGCTTTTGGTTCCGCCGCACATAACGGCATCAGCTTTATTGCCGTTAACCGCGGCCAAGCCGGCAGGCGCGTGGTGTTTGATTTCTGTGCCGACTCCGCGCCGATGTCCGTTGCCCATAAACAAAAATTGCGAGAGCGGATGAACGGAACGGCCGTCTGCGAATTGACAAAGGCCCGCTTCACATTGAACGACGGCCTGCTGGATATGGATATGACGGGCGGCGCGGCCGTTTGGATAAAAATCAGCTGAAAATACCGCGGAAGTAAGCAGATGCGATTCTGTCCGGTAACGAATTTGCATAAACCGCAGCCGGATAGCCATTTGCTTTGCGATTATGGCTTGTGGATAAAGCCGTAGATACTGTGTGCCGAAACAACGGTATGAATAGGCGCGGATTCCCGCCAATGCAGTCGAATCTGTTGCATAAAAATCATCAAAAAGAAACAAGCAATAACGCGTCTTTTGTCGCATAAGCATGTAGAAGGCGGAAACGACGGAGGGCGCTTTTATGCTGGATTTTTTATGTATTATCAAAGATTTGCTTCTGGTTGCGGGATATCTTTCGGGCAAATCGTTTCCTAAGCCGTTAAGCAAGGAGGAAGAAGCGGAATGTCTGAAAGCAAGCGCGCAGGGAGACGAGGAGGCGCGGCATAAGCTCGTGGAGCACAACCTGCGTCTGGTGGCCCATATCATCAAAAAATATCAAAACACGTCGCTGAGCAGCGACGACCTGATTTCGATCGGCACAGTCGGGCTCATCAAAGCGGTCAATTCGTTTTTGCCGAAGAAAGGGACGCAGCTTGCCACATATGCCGCCAAATGCATCGAGAACGAGGTGCTGATGGCGCTTCGTTCCAGCAAAAAGACAAAATGCGAAGTGTCGCTGAGCGATCCCATCGGCGTGGATAAGGAAGGCAATGAGATATCGCTGATTGATATTCTGGGCACGCGAGAGGACCTCGTTTCGGAGCAGGCGGAGCTTTCAATACAGACGGGAAAGCTGTACGGACTATTGGACAAGTGCCTGACGCGGCGTGAAAAAGCGGTCATCGAGATGCGATACGGCCTTGCCGGCATGCGCCCGCAGACACAGCGCGAAATCGCATATAAAACGGGCATATCGCGTTCCTATGTGTCGCGCATTGAAAGCAAGGCCATCGCAAAGCTTGCCGCCGAACTGTCGAAAAGCTCTGGACTATAGCAAACGCTTTCATTAAAATAGGCTTATGATCTATTTCGGACCGGCGGGAAATTCCGTCAGCTTTTACGAGCAAGGCCATAAGAATACCTATGAGGCGTTTGCGTGGCTGCATAATATGGGGCTCAATGCCTACGAATACTCTTTCGGGCGCGGCGTCCGTCTCGGACAGGCGGCTGCCGAAAAAATCGCGGAACAGGCGGCGCTGTACGGCGTGAAGCTGAGCGTTCACGCGCCTTATTACATCAATCTGGCCACCGACGACCCTGAAAAGATGGAAAACAACGCGCGTTATCTCTTGCAGTCTGTTACGGCCGCAAGATGGATGGGCGCCAAACGGGTCGTATTCCATGCAGGTTCGCTCGGAAAGCTTAAAAGGGAGCAGGCTTTTGAACGCGTGAAGGACTCGCTGTCCGATATACTGAACCGGCTGGAAACGGCGCGGATATTCGATGTGGAAATATGCCCCGAAACAATGGGAAGAATAAAACAGATCGGCGATATGGACGAAGTGATCGCGCTGTGCAGGCTCGATGAACGGCTCGTGCCCGCGATCGACTTTGGGCATCTGCACGCGCGCGGGCTCGGAGCGCTGAAGACCGAGGAGGATTTTGCCGCTGTGCTGGACAAGCTTGAACGCGAACTGGGCGGCGAGCGGGCCAAGCGTTTTCATGTGCATTTTTCGCGCATCGAGTATACGGCGGCAGGGGAAAAGATGCACCGCACATTTGCGGACACCATGTATGGGCCGGATTTTGCGCCGCTCGCCGTGCAGATTGTGAAGCGCGGGCTTGAACCCACGCTGATATGCGAGTCAAAGGGGACAATGGCCGAAGATGCGGCGGAGATGAAACGCATTTATATGGAAACGAGGGTTAAAGCATGAGAATTGAAAAACTGCGAGAAAAAATGGCCGAATTGGGTGTGGGCTCGGCACTGATCATGACAGACGAAAATATCCGGTATTATTCGCGGTTTTCGGGCTCGAGCAGCCAGCTTCTGGTGACGTCCGGCGAAGTGATGCTGTTTACGGATTCGCGCTATACGGAACTGGCTGAAAACGAGACGGAGTGCACCGTCGTTGAGACAAAGTCTCAAGACCGCTATCCCGCCATCTTCGGGCATGTGAAAAACGGCAGGCTCGGCGTAGACCTCGCCGGCATACCGTATACGGCGTACAAAGATATACGGGCGCATATCAGCGAGACGGATATCGTTGACATTTCCGATGCCATCGAAGCGCAGCGTATCGTGAAGGACGAGGAGGAGCTTGCGCTTATTGCGAAAGGCGCGCGCCATAACGACGAACTGTTTGCCCATCTGCGCGGACTCATACGTCCGGGAATCACAGAGACGGATAT
>JAJUJH010000105.1 GCA_029265435.1 Clostridiales bacterium | reverse complement strand
TGCGGCGAGCGCGGCAACGAAATGACGGACGTGCTCATGGAATTTCCGGAGCTCAAGGATCCGCGCAGCGGCGAACCGCTGATGAAGCGTACGGTGCTGATCGCGAACACGTCGGATATGCCTGTGGCGGCGCGCGAGGCGTCCATTTATACGGGAATCACGATAGCGGAGTATTTCCGCGATATGGGATATAAGGTGGCCATCATGGCAGACTCCACATCGCGCTGGGCCGAGGCGCTGCGCGAAATGTCGGGGCGCCTTGAGGAAATGCCGGGCGACGAGGGGTATCCCGCTTATCTCTCCTCGCGCCTTGCGGGGTTTTACGAACGCGCGGGCGTCGTGAAGGCGCTGGGCGCCGACGGGCGCATCGGCGCGGTTACGGCCATCGGCGCGGTTTCGCCTCCGGGCGGCGATATTTCCGAGCCTGTGTCGCAGGCGACGCTGCGTATCGTCAAGGTGTTCTGGGGGCTTTCCGCCCAGCTTGCGTACAAGCGCCACTTCCCCGCCATCGACTGGCTGACGTCTTACTCGCTTTATATCGACCGTCTGACAGGCTGGTTTGAAACCAATGTGTCCCATGAGTGGGTGGAGCTGCGCAAAAAAACGATGCAGCTGCTCCAGGAGGAGGCGGAGCTTGAGGAGATCGTCCGGCTTGTGGGCGTGGACGCACTGTCGCTCAAAGACCGTTTGAAGCTGGAAACCGCGCGCAGCATCCGCGAGGACTATCTGCACCAGAACGCGTTCCACGAAACGGACACATATACATCGCTTGCCAAGCAATACGGCCTGCTGAAGCTGATACTCAAATGGGGCGAGCTCGGCGAAAAAGCGCTGAATGCGGGTGCGCCGCTGTCGAAAATTACATCGCTCGGCGTGCGCGAGGAGATCGGGCGTGCGAAATATGTGCCCGAAAAGGACGTTCCCGAAAGGTTTGCGGCCATCGAACAGGCGCTTGAAGCCCAGATGGGCGCGCTTTATGAGGAAGGGGGAATCGGCGTTGCTTAAAGAATACCGCACAATCAGCGAAGTGGTGGGCCCGCTCATGCTCGTGGAGGGCGTCAGCGGTGTAAAATATGACGAGCTTGTGGAGATCGTCCAGCAAAACGGCGAAATACGGCGCGGCAAGGTGCTTGAGATCAACGGCGACAAGGCGCTTGTGCAGCTTTTTGAAAGCTCGCAGGGCCTCAAAATATCCACATCCAAGGCGCGGTTTTTGGGGCGCAGCATCGAGCTGGCGGTGTCTTACGATATGCTCGGGCGCGTGTTTGACGGCATGGGCGAGCCGATCGACAACGGCCCAGCCATCATTCCCGAAAAGCGAATGGATATCAACGGATCGCCCATCAATCCGGCGGCGCGTGACTATCCGGAAGAATTCATTCAGACGGGCATATCCGCCATCGACGGCCTCAATACGCTGGTGCGAGGACAGAAGCTGCCCGTGTTTTCAGGCTCCGGCCTTCCCCATGCGAATCTCGCAGCACAGATTGCGCGTCAGGCGAAGGTGCTTGGCGGCGAATCCAATTTTGCCGTTGTGTTCGCCGCGGTGGGCATCACGTTTGAGGAAGCCGATTTCTTCATCAGCGATTTTAAAAAGACGGGTGCGATCGAGCGCACCGTGCTTTTCATCAACCTTGCGGACGACCCCGCGATCGAGCGCATTTCGACGCCGCGCATGGCGCTTACGGCGGCCGAATACCTTGCCTACGAGAAGGATCTGCATGTGCTCGTGATCATCACCGATATCACGAATTACGCAGAGGCGCTGCGCGAGGTGTCCGCCGCGAGAAAGGAAGTGCCGGGCCGCCGCGGGTACCCGGGCTACCTCTATACCGACCTTGCGACGATGTACGAGCGCGCGGGCCGCATCAAGGGACGTCAGGGCTCCGTCACGCAGATACCGATACTCTCCATGCCGGAGGACGATAAAACGCATCCGATTCCCGACCTGACGGGCTATATCACCGAAGGGCAGATCATCCTCTCGCGCGAGCTTTTGCGCAAAGGCGTGACGCCGCCTATCGACGTGCTGCCGTCGCTCTCGCGGCTCAAGGACAAGGGCATCGGCAAAGGCAAAACGCGCGAGGATCATGCGGATACGATGAACCAGCTGTTTGCGGCATACGCGCGCGGCAAAGACGCCAAAGAGCTTTCCGTCATACTCGGCGAGGCGGCGCTGTCCGATGTGGATAAGCTTTACGCCAAATTTGCGGACGCGTTTGAGAAGGAATATGTGTCGCAGGGCTACGAGACCAACCGAACCATCGAGGAAACGCTGGACCTTGGGTGGAAGCTTTTAAAAATACTTCCGAAGTCGGAGCTGAAACGCATCAAAGACGAATATATCGAAAAATACCTGCCTGCGGACGAGGATTGAAGATATGGCTGTGTTACGCGTGAACCCGACGCGCATGGAATTGACCAAGCTCAAAAGGCGTTTGGTTACGGCCAAGCGGGGGCACAAGCTGCTGAAAGACAAACGCGACGAAATGGTGCGCCAGTTTATGCTGCTGATACGGCGCAACAAGGCGCTGCGCGAAGAGGTGGAAGCCGCGCTTTCCGCCGCGCTCGCGGGATTCGTTCTCGCGCGCGTCGCGATGAGCAAAGAAGCCATGGACGAGGCGCTGATGTACCCGGTGCGCGAGGTCGAGCTCAGTATCGGCCGCGCCAATATCATGAGCGTGGACGTGCCCAAAATCAGCTACAGCGAAAAGAAACAGGAGCGGTCGTTTTTCCCGTACGGCCTGCTCGGCACCTCGTCCGAGCTTGACGACGCGACGGCCAGGCTGGGCAGTGTGCTGCCGCAGATGGTGGAGCTGGCGGAGCTTGAGAAAACGTGCAATATGCTCGCGGACGAGATCGAGAAGACGCGCCGCCGTGTGAACGCGCTTGAATACGTGATGATCCCGCAGCTTGAGGAGACGATCCGTTATATTCGCATGAAGCTGGACGAGAACGAGCGCGGCAGCCTCACGCGGCTGATGAAAACAAAGGATATGATTGCGAAGCGCGACGCTTGAAAACCGTGCCGACGGGTATACTTCTTGATGAAAGAAGGTGCGAATATTGAAAAACCGTAACAAATGGCTGTGTCTGGCTTTATGCGCGGCGGCGGTGTTATCGCTTCTGGGGTGCGGTGCGGTTAAAACGGCCGCGTCGGCAAGTGAAGAAGCGACATCCGTCGTTTATGAATACGACGGCAGCATAATAAGCGGTTTGCTCAACCGTATTATCGCATCACAAAATAAGGTGGAGGCTGTGCCGGTCCGGATCACGAGCGCGCAGCTTGTGCGTCAGGGCTGCCTGATTCATTTTGACAGGCTCGCCTATAACCCGGAATATGAACGCGGAAGCACCGACCCCGAAAAAGCCTATTTGATTAACGAGGAGGAGAAGGACGAGCAGACCGTGATTGCCGATGCATATCTTAACTGTACAAAGGTCAAGTCTCCGTATCTCGATAAAGAATTTGTCGCATATATATCCGGCAAAAAGAACGGTGTGAACTTCACGCTTTACTGGCTGGACGGACAGGTGATTTTCTTGAGCAAAATCAATGAACCATAAGGGATTTGCGTTGGGCAAAGCCTGTTTTGCCCGCAGATTATATTATCTTTGAGTTGATAGACAGTATGGCGGCAGCGGATGCGCCGCCGTTTATATTTCATACGGCTCTATGTGAGCGCCGGCATTGCCCGCAAAATGGCCTCGTGATAAAATAATCGCGATATGGACGGAAAAGAGGAACGATTCACATACCATTTTATACTGGCGGCAGGGCTTTTGATTTGCGCGTATATCATCATTTACCGCGTGCTGGGGCTTTCCATACTCTCCCACTCCGATTATGATTCGTATACGCGGCAGGCGGCGGCATGGTGGCAGGGACGAAGCGATCTGCCCGGCAATGTGACGTGGCTGGAGCTGGCCTTTTTTAACGGCCGGTATTATGTGAGCTTTCCGCCGTTTCCAAGCGTGATACAGTTCCTGCTGATACCGTTTTTCGGCACGGAAACGCCCGACAATCTCATTAACACGCTGTTTGGCTTTTTCTCATTTGTGCTGATATACCGCTTTATGATGCGGCGGGGTTTCGGCGGGCTTTATTCGTCGCTGACGGCGCTGCTGCTCACAATGGGCTCGAACCTTTTTTATATGTCGGTTACGGGATGGGTATGGTTCTCCGCGCAGACGCAAGGCTTTTTCTTTGCGGCGCTTGCGGTATATCTTTCAGACAGCGGCAGAAAAAGCGCATGGTATTTTTCGTTTTTATGCCTCGGTTTCGCGTTTGCGTGCCGTCCGATGTATATTGTGTACGCACCGTTGCTTTTGGTTCTGATATATCATAAAATCTATGACGGCGGCAGAATAAGAACGCTTGTTCTATGCGCCAAATACGCGCTGCCGCTTGCGGCGGCGGGGATTGCCGCCGCCGTCTACAATATCAGCCGGTTTGGCAATCCGTTTGAATTCGGCCATAACTATCTGCCCGAGTTTTTATACGCGCCGCAGTTTTCGCTGAAATATGTCCCGGGAAATTTCCTTGAGATATTGAAGCTGCCGGGCGGAAAAGGCTTCTGGCCCGCTTACAACGGCACGCTGTTTTTTTTGGTCAACCCGGCGTTTGTACTGCTGGCCGTTCGCCTGTTTGAGCGCCGGCTTGACGGCGGACGCGTGCTGTATCTTGCTTGCGCGCTGACGCATCTTGTGCTGATACTTTCGCATAAGACGATGGGGGGATGGCAGTTCGGATGCCGGTATCTTGTGGACTTGCTGCCGTTTTCGCTGCTGATTATCGGCGGGCGGCCCAAAACGGAATTGCCGCCAAAAAGTGCGGCGCTTCCCGCTGCGCTCGCGGCTTTTGGCATTGCCGTCAACATATGGGGAGCGGTTTGGTATTATCCGCAGATCATGTAGGAGAATCGTTTTATGTACTTAAGCAGCCTTGTGCTCAAAAACTTCCGTAGTTATGAAAACCTGACCGCGTCTTTTTCGGACGGCATCAACATTTTGCAGGGCAGAAACGCCGCGGGCAAGACGAACGTGCTTGAAGCGGTGGGCTTTTTGAGCATCGGAAAATCGTTCCGCACTCAAAAGGAAGCCGAGTGCATCAAAGAAGGCGCGCAGACCGCGTATATCAAAGGCGGCATCGAAAAAAAGGAAGGGCGGCTGCATGTGGAGGCGCTGATTTCGGCGTTTGAAAAGAAAAGCCTCAAAATAAACGGACAGCCCGTCAAAAAGATGGGCGAGCTTTTCGGCAATTTCATCGCGGTGGTGTTTTCGCCCGAAGATTTGAAGGTGCTCAAAGAGTCGCCCTCATTGCGGCGGCGCTTTGTGGATATGGAAATCAGCAAGCTGAAGCCCGCTTATTTTTACGAGCTGCTCGAATACGGAAAGGCGCTTGCGCAGAAAAACGCGCTTTTGAAATCGCGCATGGCGGAGCATCAGCTGAAAAAGCTTGTCACGATCTACAACGAACAGCTTGCCGCGCACGGCGCGCGCATCATTGCCACACGGCAGGCGTTTTTGACGCGGCTCGATGAAATCAGCCGAGCCGTCCATGCCGACATCGCAGGCGGCGAAACACTGAGCCTCAGATACAAATACAGCGCGGGCGGCGACGATATCGCGGCGGCGCTTTTCGAAAAGATGGACAAATCGCTTCCGTCCGAAATCGAGCAGGGCTTCTGCCTGTACGGGCCGCACAGGGAAGATTTTATCGTGTCGCTGAACAAAGACGAGGTAAAGGCGTATTCGTCACAGGGGCAGATACGCACCGCGATGCTTTCGCTCAAGCTTGCGACATTTGAGATTGCGCGGTCTGACTTTGGCGAGAGCCCCGTACTGCTGCTCGACGATGTGTTTTCCGAGCTGGACATGGCGCGGCAGTCCGCGCTTCTTGAACGCATACGCGGCGCGCAGTGCTTCCTGACCACGGCTGTGCCGCTGAAATGCGCCCACGCGCAAATCTATACAATAGCGGACGGAAAGCTCAGGGAAGCGGTTCAACCAGCATCGTCATAAAAAAACCGATGCTGAGGCCGAGCATAGCCCAAAACATTTTGCTGTCGCCGGCCGCGGGTATCAGCTCTTTGAGCGATATATAGAGCATCGCTCCGCCCGCAAACGCGATGCAAAGCGATATCATTTCCCTGGAAATGCTGCCTACGGCTGTGCCGATGACCGAGCCCGCCGCCGTCGGCAGCCCCGTAAGAACCGCAAGCGTGAGAACGCGTCTGACCTTCATGCCGGACATCCTGAGCGGCAGGCATACCGCGACGCCCTCCGGAACATTGTGCACTAGCATCAGCAGCGAGAGCGCCACGGCAAGCTGGCGGCTTTCCACCAGTGTGGACCCCACGGCGAGCCCCTCGGGCAGGTTGTGCAGCGCGATGCCGATAAGCACGAGCATTCCCGTCGAATAGAGCGAGCGTTCCTCCTCGCCGTGAGAAAAAAGCGGCTCCGCAAGCGCGAAACACACACCCCCGCTCACCGCACCGGCGCACATCGGCACCATGCCGCCCAGCTCTTCGCTTTCCAGCAGCATATCAAAAAACACGACGGCGATCATCATACCGCCCGCAAATGCCAGAAAGGGGCGCGGTTCCTGCGCGCGCCTGCCGATCAGCATGGCGAGCAGACCGCCGATCAATGTGCCCAAAGCGCCGACAACGCTTCCCAGCAGACCGCTTAGTAGGTACATCATGAGGCTCCTTGCATATGATACCCTCATGTATACGCGGGACACTTATCGGGTATGCCCAAAACGGATAAACAAACCGCACGGACTTCAACAAAAGACGGTTTTTGAATGGCGATGAAAAGCGTCAGATCTGAAGATCGTTTTCAGTTTCAAGTTGCCGGCACCAGCCAAGCGCCTCAAGATAGATTTCCGTCACGACGCCGCCGTCGAACCCGAGCCTGCCGCATAAATCGGAGACGGCATCCCAGTCTGCCTTTTCGTAAGCAAGAATCAGACGATAAGCAAGCCCCATGCGGCCGCCGTTATGAATCAGCGCGTCAACAACCTCATCGGCGACGGCGACTTCTTTGAGTATCTCGGATATCGGGCGGTTCATCAGCACATCCAGCTCCGAGAAAAGACCCGTCAAAAAGCAGTTGTCATGATGGGCGGCATGGTCGTATGTCATCGACAGGCGCTCCAAAAATCGTGCCCGCACCAAAGATGTGGTGACCACCTCGTCGGCATGGCCGTCGCCGATGCCGCGAATCGCAATGAGCGACACCCATTTTCGGATCTCCTCCGAGCCGAGTATCGCAAGCGCCTGCTTCACCGATTTGACGCGGAACCGGAAACCGAAAGCGGCCGAGTTCACCAGGCGCAGCAGCTTGTATGACAGCGAGAGGTCGCGTGATATGATGTTCGTGATTTCGTCAAAATCCAATTCGGCTGCGGATGTTTTCTGTATGAGCCGCAGATAATTGAGCTTTAACGGAGGAATGTCTCCGGTGGCCATAATGACGGGCTTGCTGAAAAAATATCCCTGAAACAGGCTGTATCCCCATGCTTTTGCTTTTTCGAAATCGTCATGCGTTTCAATCTTCTCGGCAAGAAATCGGATGCTTCGTTTATTGAGCGTTTTGACGACATTCTCGCATATTTCCGGAGGCGTCGCCAGAAAGTCCACCTTGATGATATCGGCCAGCGAAATGAGCGGCAGATACTCTTCTCTGAAAACAAAATCGTCCAGAGCAATCGTATACCCTTTGTTTTTGAGGTCAGCACAGCTCTTTGTGATTTTGTCGCAAGGCTCTACCGTTTCAAGAATCTCGATCACGATATCCTTTTTGGGGAAAAGCGTCGCCATGCCTTCTTTCAGCAGATGATCGGTGAAATTGATGAACGCTTTTTTTCCGGCGGTGATGTTCTCAATGCCAAACAATAGAAAGCTGTTGATGATCACATCGCTGGACGCTTTGTCTCCGTCTTCGCAGGAAAAGCTGTTTGACCCGCCGCTTCGGTAAAGCAGCTCATAGCCGTAAAGCTTTCCGTTCTTGTTGAAAATGGGCTGACGCGCCAAATATACGTTCATAAAATTCCTTTTTAAGCAAAGGCTTTTGGTAAAGGCATTTTAAATCGTCATGCACCAATAATATAAACCGGCAAGGCGAGAAATAACCGCAGCAAGCCAAGAAAATTCTCGCTTTGCCGCCAAAAGCGCGTTTCGCGGAGGGAAAAGATTTTCGAATCATTTTCGGGCGCAGACATCCCTGATTAGCGGAGCGAAAAGCCAAGCGTCTTGGATTCCTGCCCGCCCTGCCGCCAAATCAGCTGCGCTTAAAAAGCCTGTCCTTATGCCGTTCAAGAGCAAGAAGTAGCGGAAGCCCAAGCGCATAGCACGCGATGGCCTGTCCGGCGGCCACCCACATCACGGATTCCCAATAAAGAATTCCAAGATAATACTGGAGTACGGCGGCCACCACAAAGGCATTGATAACCACGGCGGGCAGGGGTACGAGCCACTTCGGACGGATATAACGCGCCGCAAAAGCCGCGGCGAGCGTGGCGAGCGAGCCGAATATGATATCGTATGGGCCGAGGGGACTGCCCGCAAGGTTAGACAGCAGACAGCCTAAAAAAAGCCCCGGAATAGCCGACGGCGTAAAGAAAGGCAGTACGCAGAGCGCTTCGGATAAACGAACCTGCGGGGTCATATAGCTGATGGGTATGCTGGCCATAGTGAGCGCAAAATACAGCGCGGCGATGATGCCCGCTTCCGCCATGAAGCGCGGCGTGATTTTTATGTTTCTCATAGAATTTTTAACAGAACCCGTTTTGGGCGTCTGTCCGGACGATCAAGCCCGGCCTCCTTAGTTTTTTTTATGGACAGGATGGTTTCGAACTGTCCGCCGGGTTTTCGGCCCGACCGATGAATTGTACCACGAAAAATAAAAAGCGGCAACCTTGCGCGTCAGGCTGCCGCCGATAAAAATGTATGGGCGTCAAACATAGGTTACACTCTGCATAGCTCAAGCCGTAGTGGTTTAGTTCGTGTTTATTCCTCTGGGGGTACCCCCAGAGCGCCGCATCTTTACATCACTCCC
>JAJUJH010000065.1 GCA_029265435.1 Clostridiales bacterium | reverse complement strand
GGTCAAGGCATCCGATGATATTCATCAGCGTCGATTTGCCGCTGCCCGACGGCCCGATCACCGCCACAAACTCGCCGTCTTTGATCGTCAGCGACACGCCGTCCAGCGCGTGCACCTCCGCCTCGCCCATCTGATACGTTTTTTTGACGTTGCGCAGTTCTATCATGTCCCGCGCCCCTTTACTGTGCGGAAGAAGCGGCGGCGGTAACGCCTTTGCCGCCGTTCATGCCGTTGGCGCTCCACATGCGCTCCTGCAGGCTCTTTTCCTTCACCTCAATATTCACGCCGTCCGTAATGCCCGTTACCACCTTGTGCGTCGCGGTCACATCGTTCTGCTCTTTGTTGACTTCGCCTTCAAACGCCACGAATTTTTCTCCGTTGATCGTCTGTATCGCTTCAATGGGTATTATCAGCACATCCTGCGCGCGCTCCGATACGATCTGCACATCCGCGCTCATCCCGAGCATAACCCCGTCCGCGTGGTCCAGCGTCAGCGTCACCGTATATTTTGTCACGTTGTTCTGTGACTGCCCGACGGGATTGATTTTCATAATGGCCGCCGAAAATGTTTTATCCGGCAGCGCGTCGAACGTCACCGTCGCTTCGTCGCCCGTTTCAATGTTCGCTATGTCAAGCTCGTCGATCTCCACGTCGATCTTCACCGCGTCCGTGTTTTCGATGGTCAGCAGCGCCGCGCCCTGAGCGACGGCCTGCCCCTCTTTGAGCGTCAGGCCCGAAATCACGCCGTCTCTGCCCGCGCGTATGGTCAAGCCGTCGATATCCGCAAGCACGTTGTTCAAATCATTCTGAAGGCTGTCACGCTGTTCCAGCAAAGAATAAAGAGAGCTCGAGAGTATATCGCCTTCAAGCGTCATCAGCTTGCCTCCGCGAGACACGTCGTCACCCGCTTCCACGCGGACATCTTCCACGGTACCGCCCTTTACCGACACATAGACGGGGTTTTTCACAGCCACCACGCCGCTGCCGGCCGCCGTGCCGTTTGCGTCCGTCACAGTTGCGTCGGCGCCTACCGCAAAACCGTCGTCTTCAAACTGCACGACCGCTTTTCCGCCCGATACGGAAATCACCACGCCGTCCGCGCTCGCGGCCCCCACCGTCACCTTCACCGCGTCTCCGGTCTTGAGCGCGCCTTCACACGCCACTTCCGTTTTCATCAGACCGTCGGGACATATCAGAGCGAGTGCGCCGTCCCGTTCCACCACCGCGTCAACAGAGTCGCCCTCCTTCGCATAGACGGCTTTCACAGTCCCCTTTACAGGCGCCGTCACATTTTTGCCGCCCGATACCGAACGCGCCGTCAATATCGACATATCCGTTTCGTCGATCTGCTGCTTCAGGCTGGTTTTCTGGGATTCAAGCGCGTCGCTCTCAAGCACGGCGATCACATCGCCTTTTTTCACCGTATCTCCGTTCTCAAGCAGCACGTCCTTCACCGTGCCCGCCGCACTCGCGTATATCGTCTCATCCTCAAGAGGCTCCACGGTTCCCGCCCCTTTAACCTTGACCTCGATTGTGCCTTTCGTCACATCCACAATCTCATACGTCGTTTTGGCCGTTTCGGCCTGATTCGCGCGCAGCCTTAAATAGCCGAATACGCAAAGCGCCGCAGCCGCAATCACAATGACAAGAACCATAATCCGCTTTCTGGACTTCTTGTTTTTTTTCATTCAGCTTGCCCTCCGAAATCGAAAGAAAATTTCCGCTTTGTGTGCTATTTTACCAAGGATCATCGTTTGTAAACAGAGGCAAATGGCATGGTTAACAGATTATTCACATCGGCGAAAGCGGTTCGGTTTTATACTTAAAGAAACCGCCGGATAAACGGCGGTTCAGCTTGTCGAAAAACCTTCGGTTTTCCGACAGTTTTCCGGTTTTGCTTGTTCCTCGCAAGCTCGAAACGGCGCAAAACCGCAAGGTGTGGGCTGCGCAGGCAAAGCCCGTCTTGCCCACAAATTTTATTTTTTGCTTTATTGACAGTCTCAACCGCCGGATAAACGGCGGTTGTATGCCGGATTCTTTTTTACGGCGGCTAAATGAGCACCTCGAGCGCGTCAAACACGTGGCGCACGCCGATCACCTCGATGCCCGCAGGCGCTTTCAGGCCCGCAAGGTTCGTTTTCGGGACCACCGCTTTTTTGAAGCCCATCTTCGCGCTTTCTATCAGCCGCTTTTCGATCTGCCCCACCGCGCGCACTTCGCCCGTCAGCCCCACTTCGCCCATCGCCACCGCATCGGTTATCGGCGCGTCCCGAAAGCTCGAGACGATGCTCGCCGCCAACGCAAGATCCGCCGCCGGCTGGTTGAGCTTCATTCCGCCCGCCACGTTGCAGTAAACATCCTGATTATACAGCTTGAGGCCCATCCTTTTTTCAAGCACGGCGATCATCAGCGCCATGCGGCCGAAATCCAGCCCGGCCGTCATGCGCCTGGGCATTTGAAACGAGGTCAGGCTCACTAGCGCCTGTATTTCCAGCAGCACCGGCCTTGTGCCCTCGATCGCGGGATATACGCACGAACCGGACGCGTCCTTCGCGCGCTCACCCAAAAGCAGCCCGGAAGGGTTTTCCACCTCGTGCATGCCGTCGTCGCGCATATCGAACACGCCGATCTCGTTGGTGGAGCCGAAACGGTTTTTCACCGCGCGCAGTATACGGAATGTACCCTGCCGCTCGCCCTCGAAATACAGCACCGTATCCACCATATGCTCCATGATGCGCGGCCCGGCGATCGCTCCTTCCTTTGTCACATGCCCGATGATGAATATCGCCGTACCGCTCGTTTTGGCCTCGCGCGTCAAAAGCGAGGCGCATTCCTTTATTTGGCTGACGCTGCCCGCGGCGGGGCCAAGCCGCGACGAATACATCGTCTGTATGGAATCCACCACCACAAAATCGGGCGCGTTTTCGCGTATGCGCGCCACACAGTTGTTGACCTCCGTTTCGGCAAGCAGCCGTATATCGCTTTCGATTCCAAGCCTTTGGGCACGAAGCCGAATCTGCCTCAGCGATTCCTCGCCCGAAATGTAAAGCACGCGTTTGCCCGATTTGGCGAGCGAATCCGCCACCTGCAGGAACAGCGTGGATTTGCCGATACCCGGCTCTCCGCCCGCAAGCACCACCGAGCCTTCCACAACGCCCGCCCCGAGCACTCTGTCGAGCTCCACATAGCCGGTTGTCCACCGCGCGGTGTCTTCCATGGATACGTCCTTTAAAAGCACCGCCCTTTCGCCGGTGTCGACGACGGCCGTTTTTTTGTCCGTTATGCCCACCGCCGTTTCCTCAAGCGAATTCCACTCCCGGCATGACGGGCACTGCCCCAGCCATTTTGCGCTTTGGTAGCCGCACTGGACGCATACATACGCCGTTTTTTCCTTTGCCACCGCGTGTACTCCTTGTATAAATTGATCGACAAAACCATTATAATCGGTTTTTGCCGCGAAAAAAAGGCCTCCGCCCTTGGAGACCTTGCTTGGCATTATTGAAGCGATGCCGCTTCGTCTATATGGACAAATCGATATGATGAATGGTACCCACCGTGCCGTTCTCGTTTAAAACGATTGAACTGCTCTTCATTTCACCATATTCCCCCGCCATATCCTTTATTTCAAATTGCGTGCTTACATCATTCAGATAGATGGCGCCGATTCCCGCTTCTCCGAGCTTGAACAGCGTCTTGGTACCGTCTTCCCGCATGGTCAGAACGGAAAGCTTGCCGAAAATCTCGTCCGACTCGTCGATCCAGCCGTTTTTATCCGTATCGTAGGCACGCAGCTCCGAAAAACCGTTTCCGCTTGACGGCCCGAAAAGCTCACCGCCGTCATTGATGATGCCGTCGCCGTTTTTGTCAAACGCGAGAAAACCGCTGTTGCCCGTCGCAAACGATATGTTTTCGGCGACGCCGTCCGCATCAAGGTCAAACGCCTGTTTTGTTCTGCTCAGCGTGGGCGCTCCTCCGTTCATCACCACCACAAGCGGATCCACCTTTGCCGCTCCCAGCCGGATACTGACGCCCGACTCCTGATAGAATTCGCGCGACATTGCAAAATTCAGATCAAACTTGATCGTCCGTCCGTCGGCCGTCCTGACATAGCCGCCGGAATTGAAGCTGACGCTCTCCGCCTCCGTCTTGACTTCCCGGTAATCGTAAGCGACTCCCCAGTTGGGCTTCCCGCCAACTCCCGTCACCGAAATGACGATGCCGGAGCCGCTTTTTTTCGTAAGATCTGCCGACGGATCCCGGAACTTCACGCGTTTTCCCGTCAGCGCGTAAACAAGCGATTCCAGAAGATTGATGCGCGTATCCTGCTTCCATCGGTCAAGCGAATCGGCGCTGTCAACGTCCAGATACGTTTTTTCCGTCGCGAACTGAAACGCCTTTGACGAAAGGTTAAGGGAAAAAGCGAATTCCTCCGGTATATCCTCTTCACCCACCCACGCTCTCAAAGACTCCGTCACGCTCTCCTCTTTGACCAGGCTGTGCGCGCCGCTTTGCGAAACGCTGTAGCTTTCGATTTTCATTTTTTTCGGCCTCCTTGCCAATAAACTCCTAAATAGACACCTCCATGAATGCTATCGTTATATTTTTGCAAAACTTAACATCTCACGCCGAAAAAATGATGAAATTCCATTATATCGACTGTATGATATCGTCGATTTTTTTCAGTCCTCGCTCCACCGCTTCCTTTCGTTCCTCATCCGTATTGCCTGTACCGTCCACAAGCAGCTCCTCAAATCGGCTGATGCCGATGAACCGCATCACATCATGCACATAATTCAGCCCTTTGTTGAGTGCGGGACGCAATATCCATGGAATCTGCGCGCCCGACGCCTGAACATAGATGAACAGCCTTGCGTGGCTGCCCAGCAGTCCGTGCGGTTTGTCGTCTTCAAAAGCGATCGTTTTGCCCGTCTGTATCACACAGTCGATGTATTCCTTGACCGGTGCGGGAAAAGACAGGCTCCACATAGGCGCGGCCAACACATATATATCCGAACCGCAAAACTGGTCGCACAGCGCCGCAATTCTTTCCACTTCATTTCTCTCGTTTTCGGGCAGCCTCTTTCTTTCTTCTTCGCTGATAATGGCGCTTCTTCCCGCAAAATAGCTGTGCTTAAGCTGGGGGATATGGTCTTCGTAAAGATCAAGCTGTTCGAAAGCGATTTCCCGATACTTTTCTCTTATCCGCTCGACCAGCGCTCTTGCGACTGTTTTGCTGGCCGACAAATTCTCCGGCTTTGGGTTTGCGCTGATATATAGCAGCTTATTCATGATGAGCCTCCGTCTTCTTCTTTTTGCGATTCCGCTTTGCATGAATCGCCGTCATTTATTATTCGCATAATTGCACGATATTATCTTTTGACGAAAAAAAAAGAGCCGCTCAAAGCGGTTCCCAGACTGTCAATCAATCAAAAAATACCATTATGGGCAAAACGGGCTCTGGCAGCTCACACCTTGCATTTTTGCGCCGTTTCGAGCCTGCGAGGAACAAGCAAAGCCGGAAAACTGACGAAAAGACAAGCTGAGAGCCGCACAAGGCGGCTCCCCGTTATGTATTATTCAATGTCGATGCGGATTTCCTGCGGCTTGAGCTTTGGCAGCGTCACTGTGAGCACACCGTTTTCAAGCTTGGCGGAAATGCTGTCCTCTTGTATGTCCTGAAGCGCAAACCGTCTGACGATCTCGCCTTCGGGCCGTTCCTTTCGGATGTAACGCGCTTCCTCCGTATCTTTCGCCTCATCGGCCTTAGCGGTAATCGTGAGAACGCCTCTCTCGCAAATCAGCGCAATATCCTCTTTCTTCACGCCCGGCAGTTCCGTTTCAACAACATAAGCGTCTTTTTTCTCCTTGATGTTTGTCCTCGGCATCGCCGCTGCCGCAGTGCCGTCAAACAGATCCATCCATAATCTTCTTGTCGCTAATTGTGCAGGTATCATTGTCATGTCCAATCCCTCCTCGTCGTTATGTTTATATATGCTTTATCATTAACCTGCATACACTGTATCACATTGGTCAAGGTTAGTCAAAGTCAATTTATTGTGATTATCCGCCGTCATCATGAATGGAGCATGGCTTTGCGCGATGATTGGCATTTAAGGCTTCGAACCTTGCTTTTTGCGTCTTTTTTCGGGGTTTTGCGCATAAAAAAAACGGCTTAGGGCCGTTTTTTATTATGATTTGAGGCTCTGAACAAACTCTTTGATGCGGCTCAGCGCCTCCTTCAGGTTTTCATACGATGTGGCATACGAGCAGCGCATATAGCTGTCCACCGATTCGCCAAAGGCGGTGCCGGGAACACACGCCACCTTTTTTTCGAACAGAAGCCGCTTGCAGAACTCGTCGGACTTAAGCCCTGTCGAGCTGATATTTGGAAATATATAAAATGCGCCGAGCGGTTCAAAGCACTTGAGCCCCATTTCGTTGAACGCCGAGTAAACCAGCCGTCTGCGGCGGTTGTATTCTTTCACCATCTGCTTAACCTGCGGAAAACCGTGGCTGCACTCATAACGCATGGCTTCCGCACCCGCATCCTGGCTCATCGCCGCCGCGCAAAGCATGGAATACTGGTGAATCTTGACCATTGCGTCAATCAGCGGCTTTGGCCCCGCGGCATAGCCAAGACGGAAACCCGTCATTGCAAAAGCCTTTGAGAAACCGCTGATCACAACGGTGCGCTCCTGCATACCCGGCAGCTGCGCGATAGAAAAATGCCGTTTGTCATATGTCAGCTCCGCATAAACCTCGTCCGCAATCACGATGAGGTCATGTTCAATGATGATATCCGCGATTTTCTCATAGTCCTCTTTCGTCATGATCGCGCCCGTGGGATTGTTGGGAAACGCCACGATTACCGCTTTGGATTTCTTCGTAATGGCGCTTAAGAGACTCTCCGGCGTAATGCGGAAATTGTCCTGTTCTGTCAGTATCATGGGCACTGGCTTGCCGCCCGCCAGCGTCACACCCGGCATATAGGCCACATAAGACGGGGCAGGCACAATCACCTCGTCCCCCGGGTTCATCAGCGCGCGGAACGCAAGATCGAGGCCTTCGCTCGCGCCCACAGTGACGAGGATTTGATTGAGCTCGTAGCTCAGATCAAACCGCATGTCCATATAATCACGAATGGCCCTGCGCAGCTCCGTGCTGCCGTGATTGGAGGTGTAATGCGTCCGTCCGGCCTCAATCGAGTATATCGCGCTCTCGCGGATATTCCACGGCGTGTCAAAATCCGGTTCGCCCACGCCGAGGGAAATGCAGTCCTTCATCTCACTGGCGATATCAAAGAACTTTCGTATCCCCGAAGGCGGCATGTCTCTGACTACGGCCGATATCTTCTGTTCTATGATCACGGCGATATCACCAGCCTTTCCTCCTGCTCCTTCATCGTGAGAATCACGCCCTGCTCCTTGTATTTTCTCATGATAAAATGCGTGACGGTGCTGGAAACACCTTCCAGCACAGCAAGCTTCTCAAACACGAACTGCGATATCTGCTTCATGCTGCTGGCATGCACCACAACCGACAGATCGTATGTGCCGGACATCAGATAGACGGATTTGACTTCATTGAATCCGTATATGCGTTCCGCAAGATCGTCGTATCCAAGGCCGCGTTTTGGCACTACCTTTACTTCAATCAGCGCCTCCGCTTCCTCCGAGTCGATCTTCTCTCTATTGACAATCGCCGAGTATTTGACGATAACCTTTTCCTGCTCCAGATTTTGAATGGCTTCCTTTATCTGCTCTGCCGATGCGCCCGTCATGGCCGCCATATCTTCAATGCTGATTCGGGAATCCTGTTCAAGCATATCGAGAATTTCGTTATACAAAGTACTCCTCATTGATATACCCTCCGCGCTGCGTTTTGCGTTTATTTTTGGTATTTTACCACCGCCGCATCGGCGCGTCAAACATAAATAAACAAAAAGCGCCGTGCTCTTATGGAACACAGCGCATTTGTGCCGATAACCTTAGTAGCGATCTCTTCTCGCTCTGAAGCAATCGCTGCAGTATACAGGTCTCTCGCCCGTGGGCTGGAACGGCACCTGCGTGGTCGCGCCGCATTCAGCGCAAACCGCATCAAACATGGGACGATCATTCGTTCTTTTTTGATGCTTTCTGCTCTGTCTGCATTGCGGACATCTTTTGGGCTCGTTCTCAAAACCCTTTTCCCGATAGAATTCCTGCTCAGATGCGGTAAAAACAAACTGAGCACCGCACTCCGCACACGTCAGTGTCTTGTCTTCAAACATTTTTTCTCCTTTTTTGTAACCATGGTACTTAAAGACGAGATGACATTTCTTAACTCCGGCTTCATGTAACAAACAGACACGCGGCTAGAAACTCTTTTCTTCGGCTTCGGACGACCATAGGATTTATATGCGGCATATCACAGCCGCATAAACCTTATTTATATTTATGATATCACTTAATCAATTGTCCGTCAACACCGATACATTCATTTTCGCCGTTATCGGCGTGTTTCCAGCCGTTTCGCGCATTTTTTACGGCGTCGGCGTTGCAGCGGCAGGATCCGTTGTGGCAGGATCCGTTGTGGCAGGATCCGTCGTCACCGGCGCGTTCGGATCCGGTCCGTTCACGTACACCTGCCCGGTATATGAGCGGTATGTATGCTTATCAAAAATATCTCTGCTCAGCCGATTGCCCTGAAGATCCATTTTGATGATATATGCCGTGGACGAAGTCGCGCCGCGTGCCTCCCTGTACGTCACAGAAGCGCCGGGCGCAATCGGCGTGCCGTCGGGCGTCGTCGCCATGTTATAATAATACTCGGTGATGGGCTTTTCGCCGGTGCTGCCTCTCTCCGATTCATACGTCAGAATGACGTCGCCGAACTCCGGATCGACGACCGTCGGGCCGTATATCTCAACCGTCACGTTCTGCTCGTCTCTGTTCATATACGCCACAATATACATCGGAACATCGTAAGTGTTCTTGATTTTGAGATCCGGGCTTCCCGTGCTGATCGTCGCGTCAAGACCCATCGGAATATAGTCGGAAATGATCGAGTGATGCGTCACGTCAACAATCTCGATGCCCGAACGGATGCACGCATTGTACAGTGTGCTCGAAACCTGACAAACGCCGCCGCCCGGATCGGGCACGTAAGCGCCGCCCTTGATGCCCGCCGCTTCAAACCAGCCGTTGGCCACCGTTCTCGGGCCGGCCGTTTCGTTGATAGACCATGTGACGCCCGGCTGCAGCACGGTGCCGTTGATGATTCCAAGCATCTTGGCCACGTTTTTGATACGGTTCACGTTATTGTGACGAGAATAGCTGGATGTCCATGAAGCGACAAGCTGCGTCTGCTTTTTCACCTGTTCGAGCGTCACGGAAGGCTCCGTCACGGTTGTCGGGGCAGTGATCACCGAGCTCAAATCTCCGCTTTCCACCGCTTTGAGAACGAGCGCGGTCAGCGCGTCAATATCCGTTTTGATGCCACGCTGTTCCGGTATATACAGAAAACGCGAAATATATGCATTTTTAGGGATATAATCCTTTACATATTTTGTGTTGTTCCAATACTCATAACGCAGCTTGTTGGGCTTGTCCGCATCGTCCATCAGCACAAGCTGAGGTTCTCCGTTTGCGGCCGCGTCGTAAGTTGCGGGATCGTACGGCGTACCGTCCGCAAAATACCCGTTCGGCATAAACACGGCCGTGGCATCCTGCGCAGGCACGTTAAACGTGTCGTCCAGCGCCGTCAGCGCCGCCTTTACGGAGGATTCGTCGGCATTGACGGTTACGGGAAAATCCTTGCCGCTTTTGGCCGCCTCAATATCCGCTGCGCGCCGCGCGAAATCGCCGGTGCGGCCGAAGTCGAGCGCCTGCCTTAAAACGTCTTCATAATTGGTCGTCAGGCCAACGGCGCTCGCCTCCAGCGTCGTGATCTGTCCGCCGATATCAAACTGAAGCTGCGTGCCGCCGATAATACCCGCTTCCACATCCTTGGTGGCTTCCCGCGCTTGTTCCTCGGTCATGCCCGAGATATCCACGCCGTTTACCGATACGCCCGTTATAACCGTATTGAAATCAATAATGCGCTCAACGCTGTCCGTCGTTGTGGTCTTCAGCAGAAAAACGGCCGCAGCGCCCAGGCCCAAAACCAAAATGCATGCCGCAGCAATGATCAATATCTTGGTTTTATTATTCTGTCTATCTGAATTGTCTTTTTTATATACGGTGATCTTTGCCGCCTTGGCCATTGCTTTTCCTCCATATTTGGATTATACCATCATATCTCAACATCATATAATCGGACCTTTTATAGACAGAATCCGATCATTACGCAGAATCCGTAGAATAAACGCAACCTAAGGCGTATTCACAGCGCGTCAGCGAACAAAGGCATCCGGCGCGCTGCCAGACTGACAAAATCACTGAGCCGGCGATTCAACCGGTGCGGCGGCCGGATCTGGATAATTCGCGTATATTTCTCCGGTATAAGCCTTATACACGTTGTGCGTAAACAGCTCGCGCTTGACAACGTTGCCGTTTGCGTCTTTATACAGCTTATAAACGTCCCATGTCTGGGCCGGATGGCTTTCTTTTTCGACAACTTCCTTGCCCGGGTCGATCGGATTCCCTTCCGCATCCACGGTCGCGTTATAATGGTATATCGGCTCGGGCGCCGGCTCGTAAGCGACTTTGATGTTTTCAAAATCAATGGTATAGCCAAGAGTCAGCGGCGGTCCGTAAATGTTCACCGTCAGCGTTTTGGCATCTTCGTCGAGCACCGTCTCGATATATACGGGCATGTTGTAAGGATTGGATATCTTAAGATCGGGGCTTCCCGTGCTGATCGTCGCGTCCATGCCTTCGGGAATATAACGCGACGGCCAGCTGTGCGGCCTTCTTTCCACAATCGTCAGCTCAGCGCGTATTGCCGCGTTATAAAGCGTACTCGACACCTGGCAGACGCCGCCGCCCACCTCCATGCGGTATTTGCCGTCCGCAATGCCCGGCGCGTATGCCCAGCCGACGGTTTTGGCGGTGGTAGCGTCGCGCGGCCCTGCCGCCTCGTTGATGGACCATGTCTGGCCCGGCTCAATGACCGTACCGTTCACAATGTCCGCCAAAATGCGGATATTGGTCACGCGGTCTTTATTGTCCAGACCTCCGCCTTTAAAGCTCGATTGGTAAGAAGCAATTTTAACGGTATTGGCCTTGAGCGTTTCCGTATCGATTTTGGGATTTGTAATGATTGCGGGCGCTTCCACAACCTCGTAATTGCCGGCATTGATGTTCTGACACAGCAATTTCGCAAACGCACCTGCGTCAATATCCACGCCCGTCACCGCATCGATATATTTAAAGCGGCCTTCGCCCTTCACATCGTCCAATATCTCAAGCGTCGCATCCTGAGGCAAAATATCCATTTGAGGCTTGAGCGCGGTGAGCTTTTCAAGCACCGCCGCTTCGTCTCCATGCATGCCGAGCTTGAAATCATAGCCGCTCTGCTTTGCCGTGGCCTGCTGTTCCCTCACCGTTTCGCCGTCGCCCATCTGACCGTATTTCATCGCCTCTTCAAGCGTTTGTTGAAGGCTTGATGTCAGACCTAGTTCCGCCGCGCCGAAGGTATACTGGTGCCCGCCTGCGGTAAACGTATACGTGAATCCGTCTTCCTTTTGCTTGGCGATCGACTGAAGCGTTTCGTTCGCAAGCGCCTGCGCCATCGTCTGTCCCGACAAATCCACGCCTTCCACGGATACGCCGTCAATAAACCGGCCGTTTTCCATCAGGCTGGCTTCCCTCTGCTCTTCCGTTTTGCCGACACCCGCCAGTATCAGTATCAGCACCACGATTAGCGCGACAATCAATATGCCAAATGCCATTATCAGCATTTTATAAAGTTCATTTTGTTTCTTGCGCCTTTTCATCAAATCTCGGCCCCCTTTTGTATGCCGTAACAAAGCATAAGATACAATAAATAAACGCCTTTGTAAATACAAAAGCATTTTTTGTCATTGATTTAACAAATATGTCACGCGTCTTTAATCAATGCTTTTGATTATCTTCACATACGCCTTTCGCGTCCTCGGCCCGTCATATTCACAGAAGTATATGCTCTGCCACGTTCCGAGCACAAGGCGCGAATCCTGAACGATCACGGTCAGCGAAAAACCCGTCATCAGCGCTTTGGCATGCGCATCTGAATTGCCTTCCAGATGATAAAACCCGACGCCGGGCACGGCGCGTTCCAGTGCGAAAAGCACGTCGCGCTTCACGTCGGGATCGGCGTTCTCGTTGATTGAAACGCCCGCAGTGGTGTGCGGCACAAAAATGCATACCAGCCCGTTTTCCGTGCCGCTCTCCCTGACGATCCGGCTGACCTCCGGCGTTATGTCGATGAACTCGCACCGTTTCGTGCTGCGTACGTTAATTGTTTTCACGTTGATCCCTCATATGGTAGGACAGAATATACAGGCTGTCGCTCAAATGCACGTTTTCAACACTGACACCCCGGCGGACCTGCACATCGACAGGCGCAAAATTCCATATACCCTTCACGCCAAGGCTTACAAGCATGTCTGCCGTTTTCTGAGCGAACGGCTTCGGAACGGCGATAATGCCGATATCCACACCGTTGTTCTTCACAAACTCGGGCAGCTCGTCCATGGAACGGATCGGTCTTCCCGCCACTTCACGGCCGATAAGGTTCGGATCGGCATCGAACACCGCCACAATCTCGTAGCCTTCGTCTGCAAAATGGCGGTATTTGAGCAGCGCCTGTCCGATATTGCCCGCACCCACAATCACGGCGCGGTACGACGAACCGATGCCGAGTATCCGCATGATCTCCTGCTTGAGACGCCCCACCTGATAGCCGTACCCCTGCTGCCCGAAACCGCCGAAGCAGTTGAGGTCGCGACGTATCTGCGAAGCATTGAGGTTCATATCGTGGCTCATACGCGATGACGATACGCGCTCGATCCCCAACGCTTCCAGTTCCGAAAGATACCGGTAGTATTTAGGCAGTCTGTGTATGACCGCATCCGAAATCCTGTTTTCCTGCATGATATGCCCTCCTTTTGGTCGATTATATCATATTCCGAAATGCGAAGCCATGTTTTTTGACAAACTTAACCTCCTCCGGGATACATGGCGGCCGCCCGACAAACAGCGGCAGCCTCATTCAGTCTTTTGTCTGGCCGGCATAACCCCAAGCGCCGTACAGGTTTTTTGATATGAAAAAAGCGGAGTCCGTGTTACCCCGCTTTTCCCGCATATCACTTGCTATATAAAGAGATTCGTGTCGCTGCTTTCCGCCGCACCGAGATACGACGCCACCCCCGCAAGCTCCACACCGTCGATGAGCTCTTCCCTGCGTATGCCCATCACATCCATCGACATCGTACACGCCACAAGCCTAACGCCGTTTTTCTTGGCCTGCGCAATCAATTCGTCGAGCGTCGCGACATGTTTTTTCTTCATGATGCCCTTCATCATTTTCGAGCCGAGCCCCATCATGTTCATCTTT
>JAJUJH010000066.1 GCA_029265435.1 Clostridiales bacterium | reverse complement strand
CCTTCTCATCCGAGCAACGCAGCCTCTGTTTGATAATCAGGCTGCCCAGCGCCATACGTGCGGGATGCGCCGGATGCCCATTGTTAACAAACTTTTTGGCATACATATCCTCAATTCTATCCCATGGCATGATGTCCGCCATTTTCACCCATTCGTTTTCTCTATCCAGCTTTCCGTATGGAAATACGAAATCTTCAAACCGCAGCTGCCTGTCCAAACGATACATCCCGTCCTCCAAATGCAAGGTTTTTCGCCTGTTTTCTGCTTTTCCCTTGCGTTTATTATACCAGATATGTACCTTTTATTAAGTATTTATCGCACTTCTATCCTTGCGGAGGAAGGCCTAATTAATCTTCATACTAATTCAAATTAGATCAAGTTTGTTCCATTACATATGCAGTCGTATATTCTTGTACTATATCCTGCCCCCGCAGCTTATAAATTTTTAGAAGAGAGCTTACTTTAGTTTTATCTCGCCAATTTTCGCTTTGAGCAAGAGCAATGGCAAAATCACGGATTTGCTTTTTTAATTTTTCCAACAATCCCGGCGTAATAATCCTTGTATCCTGTGGGGGTGTAGCAAGAGAATCAACGATATTTGTTTTATGAACCAAAATGGGAGTGCAACTATATCCATTTCCATATTCAGCGTCAAACCACCGCACAGAACCACCGAGTTGATTACATTGTTGCTTGGATATCGTTTCCGCTGTTGCACCGCTTTTACATTCGATAACAAGATACTTATTATTTCCAATAGCCCAAAGATTATCCGGTCCTTTGCCTGAAGTCTCTTCATCAGGACGGGTTGATTCAAATCCAAGTATTTCGCCAACTTCCTCAAGTGCCCCCTCAAAATCATTTGTATTGGAAGAGTACATAAGCATATCCACTACAGCGTTGATATGAATAATGCATTCATTTGGGTTACTGCTTATTTTTAATGCATTACCAACCACCGCATTTGCCTGTTCTTTCCTGTATATTAATTTATCGTACTGTATACCTTCTATTGGTTTAAGTATTCCTGCATTGTATTTTCGCGCCGCTTGAAGAATCTGCTGGGCTTTTGACCGGTCAAAAAAGTTCGTATATTCAGCTTTAATTTGCATGAGGTAGCCTTTTGACTTTTCATCAATCCCAAGATTTATTACTGCGTCAATAGCTTCTACTGCCTTTTGCCATTGACCAATATTTGCTTCCTCAAATGCATCCCGCAACGCTTTTGTAACATCATCAAAATATGGCTTTGTCCTGTAAACGACCGAAGATATACGCTCTTTACTTTTCTCTATCCAATTAACATCGCGATTTAAAGAATAGTCAGCGAGTTTAAATATTTCATCAATTGTGGGACTCGGGCTGTCCTGCTTCAACAATTCCCACAGTTCTTTTGAAAGGTTGTATTGTTCAATGGTTGCATTGCTAAAGAAAGAAACGCCCTTATTGCGTATCAAAACGTCTGCTAAGTTACTTCCCATTAGTACTACACAACAAGAATCGCTATTGGAACGAACACCTCTGCCCATTCCTTGCTCAATTCTTTGGATTTGTTCGCGCAATAATAAATTACTGGTTGGATTGATACTTTGAATGTATTTATCGTACTCACTGTGAAGAGAGGGCAAGCCATCAATCACGAGCAGACGACAAGCATCATCAGGTAAGTCTATACCATTATATCTGTTTATAAGAACAACAAGCCCAACATGTTTTTCTTTTAGGGCAGAAATAATACTATCTATGTTATCTTTCTTTACAAGTCGTCTGCCTGTTTCATCCCAAAACTGACCCCGTTCAATTGATGGTACAATTACTACGACATTGTGTTTCGTTGAGAGTTCCAGTACTTTTTCTTTAACATCGTCATCGCTAATTAAATTATTCAAATGTCTAGGAAAAAGTATAAGTCTATCACCTATATCATTTGCTTTTTCTGGTGTAATAATATCGGATACCTGGTCTGGTTTCATACCTATTGCCGAAATAAAAACACTATCATCAGCAAGAGTAGCACTCATAAATATCCGCCGTGTTGCCTGTTCAAAGCTCGAAATTTTCGATATAGGTATACCCTTCGGAGAGATTTCAATGCAGCGAGCTGTAATTACGCAATTGCAAAAAGATAAACAATCTTGCAATAGCGATAAACTGAAAAAAACACAATAATTCTCCTCATTATCATTATCATATTGCTTAAGCAGACGATAGACTTCGGTTTGCTTATCCTGCCAAAGCCAAAATGGCAAAAGTACATTCTTATGTGGGTCTTGAATTTCAACAATATCCGTATATGAGTTGCTGTTATACGCTTTCCAAGAATCAGCAAATAGATCAATCAAACTTCTATATAGTTCGTGTGAAGAAGGTATCTTCACCGAAAATTGTGATGTTATCGTATCTAAACAAGCATGAACGTCATCAAGTAGTACGCTACCAATAAGATAATTATTAGATTTGCGCATGCCAAAAACGCTTTGGCCATTTACTATAGCATGAATGGGTGTAACGAGTATTGCATTGTTTTCAGAATAATGAAAATCGTCTCTGTCGGTAACTGCCAGTATTCCTAATTTTCGGGCCTCATTACAAACCTGTGCTACAAGATACTTATCGTGGACAGCATAAACCGCCGGTCCCTTGCCCTCGTTAAGACAACTTTGAAGAATCATAAGGCCGACAATAGTCTTACCACTCCCGGTATTCATTTTTATTATAGTGTTCTTTTGGTTGCGTTTATCAAACCATTTTTTCCATACCTCTGATTGAACATCGCGTGGGTATTCATACTGTTTATCCTTTGTCGGTAAAGACATAAAAATTTCGCGTGGCTCTATAGGCTTGCTCTTGGGCGTACCGCTCAGTCTTGAAAGAAAATCAGACACTTATTACCACTCCCTTTAAAGTTCTATCCCTATTTATTGAAACGCCGTGGCCTGTCAGCACAATACCATGTTTTTTCATCCATACTAAAGCTGTAAGCCAGCGATCACGTCCAATGCATTCTTTCCGTTCATGTTAGTTGGTTAAAACTCATCAACGATTTGGTCATCAGTCGGTTTAATGCGGTCAATCTAGAAATTGTTTCAAGCGCCATCTATAGCGATGATTCCACATTGAATGGTACGACAGCTTTGAAGATGCTAATCAGTTTATCAATAGCGCCCTTTTGCTTAGCATTAATACTTGTCATTATAAATCCTTTTTTTATCGAGGGAGATAAAACCGCATACCATATTAGCACGGTTCAGACTTAGCACGTTTTTCGAACAAGAAAACCTCATCAGAAATCAATATTTCGCGAGTAGCGGTTAAACCAGTCTATTCGCTGAAAGGGTGTGTCCCCCAAATTGTGTATTCTTCTCCTATACAGGCAATTTTAAAGTATCTACAGACTGTTTTTCAGCAAAACGGAATTCTCATCCCTTCATTCAATATCTTAGCAGAAAACCAGGGAGTGTCAAGGGTTACCAAAGCAACTCGCCTTGAATCTTTGACACTGATCAATTTCGGCAATACTCATTTGGCGGCTGAAAATCCCTAAGCCGGCAGCCTATCACCGATAAATATTTCTATTTTAGTGTATATCTGGTTCCATCCTTTGCGCCTGTCTGGTTGATAAACATAATTTATTACGCCGCAAAAAAAATGCGGATTTTTTTGTTTTTTGTTTCTTCTTAAAATATAATCGGCTCGGAAGCACTCACGCATTGAGCCAATACTTTTTTCCAGGCGATATCGCGTCTTCCGCAAAAGTCCTTTGACAACTTCATAAAAGCATATTTTAGCACGAACCCTGACAAGTCTCCGGAGAGGGAAAAGCGAAATCTTGAACGCCATGACCCGCCTGCAATTTTTTAAATTGTAAACAAGACAGACGATCTAAGGCGGCGAGCGATAAGCATCAAGAACCTTTGTGTGTGCAGACCGATCATCTGCATTCGCGATGACACTTGCAGGGGGAAACTTCTTTAACGTTAAAGCCGGCCATACGATGAAAACGGTTGGGGTGCAATTCCTATGTGGCTGTGATCAAAGCCAGCTAAAATATGCCCGTGCAAAGAATAGCCATCGCACAGCGGCTATCCGGCCGCTGTGCGATATATTCACAGAAACTCTCAATGTTTTTCAAATTATGTATTCAGCAGGGGTGGGATATGTTGTAAAATATATGAATGCATAAGGAGGAAAAGACATTGGAATGGAAAATTGCTTGCTATATCCGGTTATCCCGGGAAGACGGCGATTGCTTTGAAAGCGATAGCATCATCAATCAGCGCAAGCTGTTATCGGACTTTGCCGACAAAAATTTCGGTGCATACAACCATGAATTCTATGTTGATGAAAACGTCACAGGCACAAAGTTTGACAGAGAGCAATTCAACCGGATGCTTAAAGATATTGAGAACAATAAAATCAATTGCATTATCGTGAAAGACTTATCGCGATTCGGCCGAAACTACATCGATGCCGGAATGCTGCTGGAGGATTTTTTTCCTCGTCACAAGGTTCGATTTATATCCGTGCTCGATGGTCTTGATACGTTCACGGACGCGGATGAAACAACCAGCCTTATGGTACGCATCAAAAATCTCATGCACGATAACAACAGCCGCGAAATATCCAGAAAGGTCAGGGCGTCCCACGATATGATGCGCAGACAGGGCATGCATATCACACACGCGATTTACGGATACAAAAAAGATCCTGCCAATAAATATAAGCTGATTCCGGATGATAAAGTGGCGTATATCGTCCGGCAAATCTTCAGCTGGTATCATGAGGGCATGGGTGTCACTCGTATCGCCCAGAAGCTTAACAATATGAATATCGCCAGCTGCTCCGAATACAGGCTGACCGGACAGTTAAACAGTATGGACAGTACAAAGATGTGGCGGCCCACCACGATACGTAAAATGCTTTGCAATTACTCCTATGTCGGCTGCGTGCATCAGGGAATGCAAACCACAAGAAGCTACAAGGATCGAAAGGTAATTTATCTGGACATCGATAAACATATCATTGTGGAAAATATGCATGAGCCGATTATCGACAGGAAATTGTTCGATGCCGTACAAAGGATGATCAACAGCCGGATTAAAACCCGCACGGCGAACTGTCGTGATCATGTATATGTTTTCAGCGGGCTGCTCAAATGTGACAATTGCGGCTCCGGCATGCTTCGCTGTCCGACTCATGTTAAGGGCAAGGATTATGTATATTACCGGTGCCGGAAATATGAACACGGCCATAAAGGCTGCGCCTGTCCCGCGGTAATAAAATACGAACACTTATACGAGGCTGTCATGCGGGCCGTGCTTCGTCATATTACCGACTGCCATGATATCCAATCGCGTCTGCAGCGCTTGCGCTCAAACGTCACTAACCTTTCGAATCTGAATGAGCAGCTGGCAGAAGCAAAAGCATATCTTATTCACCAGGGAGAATTGAAATGCTCGGCATACGAGGATTGGAAACTTGGCGTTATCAGCAAGGAAGATTTTCTGGCGATAAAGCTTGAGATCGATACGAGAATGCAGAAAAAACAAAGCGAGATTGACCAGATGCAGAGCCGAATCAATTTTCTTAACGGTTTGAACAATCTCGGCTGGCTTGACGACATCACGCATTACAATCCCATCAATGGGATCACCCGGGAAGCTGCGTTGACATTAATCCATCTGGTGCGAATCGGCAGGAAACAAAGCGTCAGCGTCGAATTTAATCATGCTTCTGAAATAGATATCATCCGCCGTTATCTTAATGCCGCAGAGAAATCAAATGGATAATTGGAAAACAGCGATATATACAAGAATATCCGAACAGGAAAAGGATTCCGAACGCAATAGCATCCTTAATCAGATTGAAATACTGACAGACCTTGCGTCAAAAAAAGGGCTGACAATCCATAAGGAGTATACCGACAATGGTGAGTCCGGCGGGAGCTTCGACCGCCCCGCTTTCAACGAAATGATTGACGATATACAAGCTGGATTGATTAACTGCGTGATGGTCAAAGACCTCTCACGTTTCGGACGCGAGCATATTGACGCCAATTATTTTATCGAAAAATTCTTTCCGCGTTTCGGTGTAAGAATCATTACGGCTATCGAAGGCTTTGACAGCTTTGAGGATAAAGACCGCATGAACGGCATTGAAGTGCCTTTGATCAACTTGTTCAATGATGCATACCTTCAGGAAGTGTCAAAATCAACAAGAGCAAGTTTGTCGGTCAAAATGCGCGAGGGCAAATTTGTCGGAACGCTTGAACCATATGGGTACCTGAGAAGCGCAGATGATAAGCACAAATTGGTGATTGATTCATCGGTGGCTGAAAACGTCAGAAATATCTTCCGATGGTTTATCGAAGGCGCTTCCTTATCCGGAATCGCGCGGCGACTGAATGATCTTCATGTTGCCAATCCTGTGGCTTGGCGGGCAGAACACCATCAAATAAAACCAAAGACACGGCTCTGGACTCGGCAGCAGATTTTAACCATACTCAGCAACGAGGTGTATGTCGGCGATATGGTACAGGGAAAAACCTCGTCGCCAAACAGAAAAGTGGATGTGCGTTTGAGTGTTCCTCCCGATCAATGGTATGTCGTCAAGAATACGCATAAACCGATTATATCAAGAAAGGATTTTTTGATTGTGCAAGAGATGCTGAAAGTACGGGTTAAACCGCAGAATACACATCTGCCGTCAATCAACGCGTCGTTATTTGCGGGCGTATTGGTTTGCGGTGATTGTGGAAAACCGATGAAGCGGCATATTAAACAAAGTGTAATGCCTCCGCAGAATATGAGATATCTTTGTTCAACGTACCTTGCTCTGGGCAAAGAATTCTGCTCAAGCCATTACATACTGGAGTCAGACGTCTATTGCGCCGTCGAACAGCAGATCAGACAAATGCTGAATGATTTGGATCAAGCGGTATCAAGCGTTCAGAACAAGGACAAGCGCCGCAAACTGCTTGAATCCATGAGCTTTAAGATTCACAGGCTGGAAAACGAAATAGATCAAAATAAACGGCTGAAAAACGAGCTTTACCTCGACCTGAAGCGGAATATTATCAGTGAAGCGGAGTTCTGTGATCTTAAGCTGATGTTTGACAAGCGGATATCGGAAATTGAAAACGAACGGTTGGCTTTGGAAAAAGAACACGACAGGATCAAGGAAGGAAAAAGCGCTGATCCAGTTATTTGCGCGATATTAAGCTATATCGGCTTTGAACGCCTGTCCAGAGCGATGATTATCGAACTTATCGACAAGATTATTGTTGAGCAAAACCGCTCGGTCAAGGTTCATTTTAAGAATATGGATTCCATAAAAAAATACCTATGATTTTTTGCAAAAGTGATGTCTCTTTGCTATACTTTGGGTAACAAAAAAACATCCGAAGATGTTTTCTTGGGGGTTGGTTAACCGTTTTAGAAATTGGCGGAGAGAGAGGGATTCGAACCCTCGGTTGCTTTCGCAACACCGGTTTTCAAGACCGGCACTTTAAACCAGGCTCAGACATCTCTCCATATATGCTTTTTGCATGGCTAAGTATAGCAAACCGCAAGGCGCTTCGTCAAGAAAAACGGTGCCGCACAGGTATTGCGCAAATGCATTTCTAAACCCGTTACCCCGCATTCATGTAATGCCGAACATCGTCTTTGCGAGCTTTTTGCCGGCTGTTGTTTTAAAAAGCTTGCGCACGGCGGCCGTCAATGCCGGCTTTTCAAATTCGCCCTCGTCAAAGTTGACGAGCAAATCCGCCTCGATAAGCGCCTGATGACAGATGTCTTCAATTCCTTTGTATGTATGATGCCGCGCAATGATGCCGCACACGCGGTCGATCAGTGCCTTATCGTCCGTATGCTTTTCAAGAATGGCGCGTGCAATGGCAGGGCCTTCCTTTTCCTGAAGCTTGCCGCCGCAGCAGCCGTATACCGCTTCACAATGGCGAATGGCAATGTCGTGCAACGCCGCCGACAACGACGTGACAAGCATGTCCGTTTCTCCGAAGCTTTCATGCCCCGCAATGCATACGGCAAGACCGTGGACTTTAAGCGCATGGTTGATACGCCGCGTATCGCTGCCGTTGAGCCGTATCATCTCATAAATAATTTTGCTTGTCATCACAGATCCTTTCTTATTAAACTATGTCTATTATACAGCAAAAGCCGAAAAAACCGTTAACGATTTACTTGGACAAACGCGAAGCCGCGCAAGGCGTGCGTTGAAATAAGAACTGCCCATATCGCGGAATCCCAATCTTGCCGCAAGCTTGAATTCGCAGCGCGCGTAATGATATAATATCAGCCTAACAAAGGAGTTTGTTTATGGATTTTCTGCAGCAGCCAAGCATATGGCTCTATCTATTCATATTCTTTGGCAAAATACTTGAGGTCACGGTATCAACGGTGCGCTTGGTGCTTATCAACCGGGGTGAACGACTGAAAGGTTCTCTCATCGCTTTTTTTGAAGTGTCGATATGGATCGTCGTCACAGGCACCGTGCTTGTCGGCTTTCAGCACGATCTTCTGCGCTGCGTAATATTTGCGGTCGCTTTCGCGATCGGCAATTATGTGGGCTCGTGGCTGGAAGGCAAGCTGGCGTTCGGCTTGAGCTCAATACAGGTAATCGTGAACAAAGACGAAAAATCCGACGCGCTCGTACGGGAGCTTCGCGATAACGGCTTCGGCGTGACGCTTCTGGAGGGAGAAGGCAAAGAGGGTCAGAGAGAGATATTGCTGCTGCATTTGAAAAGAAAGCGCATTCCCGCCGCCGTGTCGCTTGTGAAAGCACGGCTCAATAACGCGGTGATAACGGTCAACGATGTGCGCGTGGTAAACGGCGGGTTCATCAAAAAATGAAAGCTGTTTGCGTATACGCCTCGGGCAGCAGAACGCTTGACAATATTTATATAAAAGAAGCCGAGCTGCTTGGGCGTCTGATGGCGCAAAACGGCTGCCGTCTCGTATTCGGCGGCGGCGCGGACGGGCTGATGGGCGCCGTGGCGCGCGGCGCGACGCAGGGCGGCGGGCATATTATCGGCATCGTGCCCGAAATCATGAACGTGAAGGCGCTGCTGTTCGACGGATGCAGCGAGCTGCATGTGACAAGCGGCATGCGCGAAAGAAAAGCAAAGATGGAAAGCCTGGCCGATGCGTTTATCGCGCTGCCCGGCGGGTTCGGTACGCTTGAGGAGCTGCTTGAAATCATCACATTGCGGCAGCTCGGCGTTCACCAAAAGCCCATCGCTGTCATCAACACCAACGGCTTTTACAGCGGACTGGCGGCGCAGTTTGACGAAACGGTCAGACAAGGGTTTGCGGGCAAGGGCGCACAAGACGTTTACCGCATTTGCGCCGGCGCGGAGGAAGCGCTTGCGTATATTTCGGACGAAGAAGCTTCCCGTCCGTATATAAAAAATGAACTGATTAAACGGGAGAAACAATGAGAGCAATCGTCACCGTCACGGGAAAAGACAAAACAGGCATCATCGCGCGCGTATCGGCGGCGCTCAGCGAACACGGCGTCAACATACTCGATATCAGCCAGACGGTGCTCCAGGACTACTTTGCAATGATCATGCTTGTGGATCTTGAGGGGTGCGATGTGTCTTTCGGCGTCCTCAGCGACAGCATCAGCGAAACGGCCAAAAGCATCTGTATGGACATCCGCATCATGCGCGAGGAGATATTCGACGCCATGCACCGGCTGTAAAGGCAGCCTGTTAAAGTAAACCGATAGCCGCAGCGCACAACGCCGCTATTGCGCGGCCGGGTTGTTCACCGCGCCGAGGAATGCAACCGCTCCGTCTTCCCGCGAGTAAATCGCAAACACAAACGGCCTGTCGGCATAAAACTTTGCCGGCTCAACCTGCTGCAGGGCGGCGCCTTCCGCGGCAACCACAGCCGTGACCGCAGCGGCTTCCGCACCAAGCTCATCCACTCGTATGTAACACTTATGCAGTACATCGTCAATATATATCTGGTTCTTTTCGTTTGTCATCGCGGAGAAATCCGCCTCACCGGGGCTCAGCGCTTTGTTCATGCCCATCGCGGCGAGCGTATCCTTCAGCTTGGCAAAATACGCGAACTCGAATTTCGGCAGTTTGAGTAAAACCTCTTGATTTTTTGCGTTCGCAACCGCGCCGGACAGCGTCCCGGCATCCAGCTTGCCGAGAAGATCGCTTACCGTTTCGCCCTCGGCCGGCAGCAAAAACGCCATGGCATATTGGCCTTCGCCTTCTTTGCTTTTGAAATCGAGCGTGACCATCGAAAAATCTTCGCTGCCAAAATACGGCAAAGCCCAATCGCTGTGCATGAATGCGGTCTTTACACGTCCGGACGGCGCGGCGAATTCCTCGTCCCAAGTATCGTTCGCATCAAACGGCGTTTCCCAGTCGCCGAGATAATAAAGCGCGTTCGCAAGCACAATGCGCGTTTGCTCCGGCAGTTCCTCGCTGACGATCTGTTCGATGCGTCCGTGCGTTTTTTCACTTGCCCAAGCGTTCACATCATCCTTCGCCCCGGGTATGCGGAGCGCGAAAGCGTCAGCGAAAAAGTCTTTCGTGCAGGAATCCACAAACTTGTCCGAAAACGTGTAGGCTTCGCTGAGCCAAATGGCGTTCGCGGCCTCCATGCCGCCCGTATTGGCGCGCCACATCAGCGATCCGCACGCATCCGCGATTTCTCTGTCGCTTAAGCCCGTCAAACCGAGAACGTCCGCCATTTCCTTCGCCGTTTCGCCCGCCGCGCCCGCTTTGGTCATGCAAAGCGCAATCTCGATGCTCGCGGGAGACAGCGCAAGGTTTTTGTCTTCGGAATAAAGCCGCTTTGCGGCATCCAATCCAAAGCCGTTAATTGCGCCCACAAAGCCTGCGTCCAGCGGCTCCACGTTTTGTTTGACTAGCGATGCGCGATATACGGCAAAACCGGATGATACGGCTGCGTTTTGAGCCGAGCAGCCGCCGAACAATAACAAAACGGCCAGTGCAAGCATCAGCGTTTTTTTCATAACCGCCACTCCGTTCTTGCTTATTCTCTTATATTAACGCCGCGTATCAATAAAAGTTCCCGAAATGATACTATCTTCTCCACAACGGGCGTATAATGAAAGTGCTGACGATCTTTTTCGACAGGCTTGAAAGGGGGGCGATTATGAAAAAAGCAAAATCGGGCATTGCGTTCGGCGGAGGCGGAACGCGCGGCATTGCGCATTTGGGCGTGATACGCGTTCTTCAGGAATTCAACATATCGTTCGATATGGTGGCGGGCAATTCCGCGGGTTCCATTGCGGGCGCACTGTACGCGGCGGATATTCCCTGGGAAAAGCTGTACGATTTTGTGCTCAACCTGCGCGACAAGAACGTGCTGCCCAGAAAACCGCATTTGATCACATATATGAGTCCCGAACTTGTGGAAAACCTCGCAGACTGTTTTTTAAAAGGGATGAGCTTTCAGGACCTTCACCGGCCCTTCTGCGCGGTTGCGGTTGACATCAAGCGGGGGCAGCTTGAAACGCTCAAGGAAGGCAGCGTATCGAAGGCGCTTTCGGCAAGCTGCGCGGTACCGGGCGTGTTTCAGCCCGTCTGCATCGGCGACAAAGCATATATCGACGGCGGTACGCTCCGCAGCATACCCACAAGGGAACTGCGGGATATGGGCGCGGAAATTGTGGTCGGCGTCAATCTGAATGCCGACAGGAACCACGGCACCGACAGCTTAAAGCGCATCAACGTGTTTTTGACAGCGTACAACTTAAGCGCCAATATCAACAGCGTTGTGTGCGAACGCTATGCCGATCTCATGTTAAGGCCCGATCTTGAAGGCCAGGCGCGTTACAGCTTCAAGAATATCGAAACCATGCTGCGCATCGGCGAGGATACGGCGAGAGAACGCATCCACGATATCCGGCGGCTGCTTGATACTGAAATAAAAGAGAAGCGCGCCGAACAGAACGGCTGATGTGATTTTGACGCCGATATATTGCAAAATACCAAATGTGTAGTACAATATGAATCGGAAGGTTTGCAGCACGGAAGGGCTTTTTTTGTATTTCATATCTGTAGCATGGAAGGATGGTTTTTATGCTGTACATCATTTTAGGTCTTTATGTTCTTTTTCTCATTTTCGTTGCGGTTTACTCATTAACGAAAGCAAAAACAACGGACGATTTTCTGCTTGGCGGGCGCAAGATCGGCCCGTGGATGTCGGCGTTTGCGTATGGCACGACGTATTTTTCGGCTGTCATGTTCGTGGGATATGCGGGCAACTTCGGCTGGAGCATCGGCCTGAGCGCCACATGGATCGGCATCGCCAACGCGATAATCGGCACATTGCTTGCGTGGAAGATACTCGCAAAGCCCACGCGGCGCATTACGCAAAGGCTGGACGCCTCCACAATGCCCGACTTCTTTCTGAAGCGGTATAACTCCCGCGGCCTCAAGATCGCGTCGGCGCTTGTCATATTCATTTTCCTCGCACCTTACTGCGCAAGCGTCTATCAGGGTCTCGGCTATTTCTTCGAGAGCGCGTTCGGAATACCGTATCAATACTGCATGATCGGCATGGCTGTGTTTACCGCGCTGTATCTGCTCGCGGGCGGATACATAGCCACCGCCCTCACGGATTTTGTTCAGGGGCTCATCATGATCGGCGGTGTGATACTGATGCTGGTGTTCATATTGGCAAATCCGGTTGTGGGCGGCGTATCGGAGGGCCTATCCCGCGTTGCCTCGATCGACCCGTCGCTGGCTTCCGTGTTCAATGGAAATAGCGCGGTGCTGCTGATATCCCTGATTATTCTGACAAGCCTCGGCACATGGGGGCTGCCGCAGATGGTGCATAAATTCTATGCAATCAAAGATAACAACGCGATTAAGAGAGGAACGTTGATTTCCACGCTGTTTGCGCTGCTTGTGGGCGGCGCGGCGTATTTCGTCGGCACATTCGGGCGGCTGTTCCTGAATAACACGATGCCAAAAGCCGGTTCCGACGCCATCATGCCCGAAGTCATGAAGGCGGCGCTTCCCGAGATGCTGATGGGCCTGATACTCGTTCTGATACTCGCGGCGTCCATGTCCACACTGTCGTCACTTGTGCTTGTATCGTCCTCCTCACTGTCGCTCGATTTGGTGAAAGGCGTGATAAAGCCGTCGATGAAGGACAAAAGCGCCATGACGCTGATGCGCGTGCTTTGCGGCGTGTTCGTCGTCATATCGCTTGTCATCGCGCTTTTGAAGCCCGCCGCGATTTATACGCTGATGGGTTATTCATGGGGTGCGCTTTCGGGTTGCTTCCTCGCGCCGTTCCTGCTCGGCGTGCGCTGGAAGGGTATGACCAAAGCGGGCGCTTGGGCCGGCATTATCACCGGTCTTGCAGTCGTGGTGCCGCTGAT
>JAJUJH010000203.1 GCA_029265435.1 Clostridiales bacterium | reverse complement strand
GTACCGCGGACTTTCGCCCCAAGGCGAAGTCTTTTTTATTTTGAATTTGACAGTATGTCAAAAGGAGTACATATGGAAAACGAACTCAAGGCGCTAATGGACAAAGCGCTAAAAGAAATCAATAACTGCCAAACATCAAGTGATATTGAAGCCGTGCGGATCAGGCTTCTCGGCAAAAAGGGAGAGCTGACCGCTTCGTTGCGCAGCATGAAAGACCTTCCCGAAGACCAGCGTCCGTTGTTCGGCAAGCACGTCAACGAAGTCAGAGACGCGCTGACGCAGGCGATCGATAAGAAAGCGGGCGAGTTGAACCGAATTGAGAAAGAACGGCGGCTGAAGGCGGAGGCTGTTGATATCACGATGCCGGGTAAAAAGCAGATGATCGGCGGTCTGCATCCGCTGACGCGCATTTACTATGAGCTTCGCGATATTTTTGTGAGCATGGGCTTTTCGGTGATGGACGGGCCGGAAATCGAATACGACAAATACAGCTTTGAGATGCTCAACATCCCAAAAGAGCACCCTGCGCGCGATATGCAGGATACGTTTTACATAACGGAGGATATCGTACTGAGACCGCATACGTCTCCTGTTCAGATACGCACGATGCTCAGCCAAAAGCCGCCCATACGCATGATATGCCCCGGGCGCGTTTACCGCAGCGACGATGTGGACGCGACGCATTCGCCCGTGTTCAATCAGGTGGAGGGGCTTGTGGTCGGCCATGGCATTACGCTTGCGAACTTGAAATGGACGCTTGATGCCGTTATGAAGGAATTTTACGGGGAAAACACAAAAACGAAGTTCAGGCCGGGTCATTTCCCGTTTACGGAACCGAGCGCCGAGGTAGACGCGACGTGCGCGAAATGCCACGGCAAGGGCTGCGGCGTCTGCAAAGGCACCGGCATGATCGAGGTGCTCGGATGCGGCATGGTGCATCCGAATGTGCTTCTTAACTGCGGTATCGACCCGGACGAGTATACGGGATTCGCTTTCGGAATGGGGCTGGACAGACTCGCGACAATCAAATACGGAATAACGGATATTCGGCTGCTGTTTGAGAACGATATCCGTTTTCTGTCCCAGTTCAAGTAGGAGGATATATAATATGATAGCACCAATAAAATGGCTGTGTGATTATGTGGATATGGATATAGAGCCGGAACTGCTCGCGCAAAAGCTCATTATGACGGGAACCGCCGTGGACGCGTGCAAAGAACTGGGCGCGGGGCTCAAACATGTGGTGATCGGCCGCATTGAGACGATCAAAAAGCATCCGGACGCTGATAAGCTGTCCGTCTGCGAGGTCAATGTAGGCAGCGAAACGCTGCAGATCGTTTGCGGCGCGAAAAACATATTTGAAGGCGCGCTTGTGCCCGTGGCGATGATCGGCGCAAACTTGCCCAACGGCATTACAATAGCGAAAAGCAAGCTGCGCGGCGTTTACTCCTTCGGTATGCTGTGCTCCGGACAGGAACTGGCTCTCGGCGCTTCCGATTATCCGGGAGCGGATGCTGACGGTATCATGATTATTAAAGAAGACGCGGAGATCGGCACGCCGCTTCGTGATCTTCTGGGGCTAAACGACACCGTGCTGGATATCGAGGTGGGCGCGAACAGGCCGGACTGTCTCTCGGTTATCGGTGTGGCGCGGGAATGCGCGGCGGCGCTCGGCAAAGACGTGACGATGCCGGATTTAAGCTATTCGGAATGCGGCGGCAGCATTGACGATTATCTGAAGGCCGAGGTTAAAGACAAAGACCTTTGCCCGAGGTATATCGCACGCGCCGTGAAAAACGTGAAAATCGGCCCGTCGCCGAAATGGCTTAAAGACCGTTTGGCGGCGGCAGGGGTGCGCTCAATAAACAATATTGTGGACATCACGAACTTTGTGATGCTGGAGACGGGACAGCCGATGCATGCCTTTGACTATAAAGACATCCGCGGAGGACAAATCATCGTGCGCCGTGCCGCCGATGGCGAAACGATCGTGACGCTTGACGGCAAGGAGCGCGCGCTTTCGGGCGATATGCTGATGATATGCGACGCGGAAGGCCCGGTCGGCATCGCGGGCGTGATGGGCGGAGAAAATTCCGAAATCAAAAATGACACAAAGACGGTCATATTTGAATCGGCAAAGTTCATGCACGGCAATGTGCGGCGTACCGCCCGCTCGCTGGGGCTGCAGACCGAATCCGCCATGCGGTTCTCAAAAGGCATAGACGCGGCGGGCTGCAAGACGGCGATGGACAGGGCGCTGCATCTGGTTGAGCTGCTTGGCTGCGGCGAAATCGTATCGGGAGAGATCGATATTTTAAGCGTTGATCTGTCGCCGAGACGGATTGCCGTCAGCGCGGATAAAATCAACGCCATACTCGGTACCGGCTTAACGCCACAACAGATGCAGAGCCTGCTTAACCGCGTTTTCATACGCACAACAGTAAGCGGGCGGGTTTTGACGTGCGATATCCCAAGCTTCCGCGGAGACGTGTCGATTGGTGAGGATATAGCGGAAGAAGTGGCGCGCATGTACGGGTATGACAACATCCCGCTTACAATAATGACAGCGGAAGTGGCGCGCGGCTTGATTTCGCAAGAAGAAAAAGCGGCTGACAAAGCGCGCGCGGCTCTAAGGAGCCTTGGTTGCTTTGAGAGCGTGACCTATTCGTTCGGTTCCATGTCCGATATCGAAAAACTCGGCGTCAGGGAATTATGCCGCGCGGTCAAAATCATCAATCCCTTGGGTGACGACCAGGCTTATATGCGCACGTCGCCCGTGCCGGACATGCTGAAAACCGTCGCCAACAACATCAACAAAAAGG
>JAJUJH010000199.1 GCA_029265435.1 Clostridiales bacterium | reverse complement strand
TGACTCCCAAAGCGGGCGTCACCGAAGAAGACATCGCGGATGCATATTCTGTGTATAAAGACGAGCCGTTCGTGCAGGTGACGGGCGATGCACTGCCCGAGATCAAGCACGTCACCGGTTCCAACAACTGCGCGATAGGCTACGTGCTCGATAAGCGCGCAGGCCGCCTCATCGTGGTCTCGGCGCTCGACAACCTGATCAAGGGCGCGGCGGGCCAGGCGGTGCAAAACATGAACATAATCTGCGGCCTCAATGAAACAACAGGACTAAACAATACGGGATGGTACTTGTAAAATGGATAAATACATCGAAAAAGCCAATATACTAATTGAAGCGCTGCCGTATATCCGGAGGCTGGCCGGCAAGACGGTGGTCATCAAGTACGGCGGAGCGGCCATGCTTTCCGAAGACCTGTCCAAAAAGATCATGCAGGACATCACGCTGCTCAAATACGTGGGCGTCAACCCCATCGTGGTGCACGGCGGCGGCGGCGACATCAACAAAATGCTCAAGCTCTACGACGTGCAGCCGGAGTTTCACAACGGCCTGCGCGTAACGGACCAGCAGACGATGGACGTGGTCCAGATGGTGCTGATGGGCAAGATCAATAAAGACATCGTGTCGCATCTCGGTATCGCGGGCGCAAAGGCTATCGGTCTTTGCGGCAAGGACGCGGGGCTTATCAAGGCGGAAAAGATGCTTGCGGACGACGGGTATGATTTGGGACTGGTCGGCAGGATCACCGAGATCAACACCAAGCTTCTAAACACGCTCGCGATGGACGAATACATTCCCGTTATTGCGCCCATCGGTGTGGGCGAGAACGGCGAAAGCTACAACATCAATGCGGATACGGTGGCCGGTGAGATCGCCGCGGCGCTCAGCGCCGAAAAACTGATGTTTTTGACCGACATCGACGGCATACGCAGCAATCCCGACGATCCGTCCACGCTGATTTATGAAATATCCATCGACGAGATATACGGTTATATCAACAAGGGCGTGATCTCGGGAGGCATGCTGCCCAAGGTGGAAAGCTGCATCAATGCGATAAGGAGCGGCGTGAAACGCACGCATATTCTGAACGGCACGATTCCGCATCCGATACTGCTTGAGATATTTACGGATACCGGCATCGGCACGATGGTGAGGGAATAACATGAAAACCGAAGACATTGCGAAGCTGGATGAAAAATACTACAGCCCCGTATTCGGTACGCGGCTGCCCGTCTCTTTCGTGAGGGGGGAAGACGTCTATCTGTTTGACAGCGAGGGCAGGCGCTATACCGATTTTCTGTCGGGCATCGCGGTGAACTGCCTCGGGTATTCGGACGAGGGGCTGAAACAGACGCTCTGCGATACCGTCAACAGCCTCATGCATACCGGCAATTACTTTTATATCGAAACGCAGGCGAAGCTGGCCCAAAGGCTCTGCGAAGCCACGGGATTCGATAACGTGTTTTTCGGCAACAGCGGCGCGGAAGCCATGGAGGGCGCGCTAAAGCTGGCGCGGAAATATCATTATGCAAAAGGGAAGCCGCGCGCCGGATTTGTTACGCTGCAGGGCAGCTTTCACGGCCGCACGTTCGCCACGCTCGCCGCAACGGGGCAGGAGAAGTTCCATACGCCTTTTGAGCCGCTGATGGAGGCTTTTAAGCATGTGCCGCCGAACGATATCGCGGCGCTTAAGGCGGCAGTAAACGAAAGCACGGCCGCCGTTGTTATAGAGCCGATTTTGGGCGAGGGCGGTGTGATCGAGATTTCGGCGGAATATTATCAGGCGGTGCGGCGCGTATGCGATGAGCGCGGCGCGCTGATGATTGCGGACGAGGTGCAGACGGGCATGGGGCACACGGGCGAGCTGCTCGCGTCGCCGTCGCTCGGCGCCGTTCCCGATATCGTTGTGCTGGCCAAGGCGCTCGGCGCGGGCGTGCCGATAGGCGCGTTTCTGGCGCGCGGCAAGGCCGCAAAAGCGTTTGCGGCGGGAGACCACGGCTCCACATTCGGCGGCAATTATCTCGCGTGCGCGGCGGCGTATTACGTCACAAACAAGCTGCTCGATACGGATATACTCGGGCACGTGAAAGAAACCGGCGCGTACTTTAAAAACCGGCTTGCGGCGCTTAAAGATCAATGCCCCGTCGTCAAGGATGTGCGCGGCAGAGGGCTGATGCTCGGGCTCGAGCTTGACGCGGGCGTATCCGCGCCCGGCATCAAAAAGAAGCTGCTGGGCGACGGCTTTGTAGCGGCGACGGCGGGCGCGAACGCGCTGCGGTTCCTGCCGCCGTATGTGATACAAAAAACGCATATCGACAGCCTTATGGAGGCCCTTGTAAAACTGCTCGCTGAATAATCGGAGGATAACCAATGCCGAAAAGGGATGATCTTAAGAAAATACTCGTCATCGGTTCCGGCCCCATCGTCATCGGCCAGGCGGCGGAGTTCGATTATTCGGGCACCCAGGCGGCCAAGGCGCTGAAGGCGGAAGGCTATCGGATCATCCTGGTCAACTCCAACCCGGCATCGATCATGACCGATCCGGAGTTTGCCGACGCGACCTATATCGAGCCGATCACGCCCGAAATCGTCGCCAAGATCATCGAGAAGGAGCGCCCGGACGCGATCCTGCCGACGATGGGCGGGCAGACCGCGCTCAACACGGCGCTGGCGCTGTTCCGCGACGGCACGCTCGACCGGCTGGGCGTGACCATGATCGGCGCCGATGCCGATGCCATCGACAAGGCCGAGGACCGGCTGAAATTCCGCGACGCGATGGACAAGATCGGGCTGGAAAGCCCGCGCAGCCGCATCGCCCACAGCCTCGAGGAGGCGCTCGACGCACTCGATTTCGTCGGGCTGCCGGCGATCATCCGGCCGAGCTTCACGCTCGGCGGCACCGGCGGCGGCATTGCCTACAACCGCGAGGAATTCGCCGAGATCGTCGCCGGCGGGCTCGACGCGTCGCCCACCACCGAAGTGCTGATCGAGGAATCGGTGCTCGGCTGGAAAGAATATGAAATGGAGGTCGTGCGGGACCGCAACGACAACGCGATCATCGTCT
>JAJUJH010000176.1 GCA_029265435.1 Clostridiales bacterium | reverse complement strand
TTTCAGCGCCGACATAATGATGACCAATACGATCAACCCGATCAGCGAACCAAAAACAGATACGAATTGTTTGGTTGACATCCTGTTCTTTTTTACGGCTAAGTTGGCGGTCTGATTATTCATCACAATCACTCCTATCGTTCAGATTAATTTCACATATGCTTGAACTGCATCTGCACAATGCTCTCTTGCGAAAACTCATCGCGGTTGATTTCACCGCTCATTTTATGATTGCTGAGAACGATGATCCGGTCAGACATACCCATCGCTTCCGGCATCTCCGACGAGACCATGATGATCGAATATCCCTGTGATACATATTCGCCCATGATCTTATAGATTTCCGCCTTTGCCCCCACATCAATACCGCGTGTCGGCTCATCAAAAATGATGATTTTCGGAGCGGTGATCATCCACTTTGCCAGCACAACTTTTTGCTGGTTGCCGCCCGATAGCGATTTGACCGACTTTTTGGGGTTTGAGACCTTCACTCCGAGCGCCTTGATCTGCTGTTCCACAGACACCGCTTCCCTGCGTTGCTGAAGCAGCCCGGACTTTGAAAAACTCTTGAGAGACGAAAGCGTCATGTTATGATGAACACCCATCGGAAGAACCAGGCCTTCGCCTTTGCGGTCTTCGGTCACATAAGCAAGACCGTTTTTGATTGCTTCCTGCGGCTTTTTGAACTGTACCTTTTTGCCGTAGAGATAAATCTCACCCGAATCAGGATGTGTCAGGCCGAATATCGAATGCATGAGTTCCGTCCTTCCAGAGCCCACAAGCCCGACAAACCCGAGTATCTCACCTTTGCGAAGTTCAAAACTGATGTCTTCGTATTGGTTGGCCTTGCTGAGGTTTTTCACCGTCAGCACAGGCTCGCCGATTGGCACCTGGATTTTCGGAAACTGTGCTTTGAGTTCACGGCCGACCATATTTTTGATCAGCGTATCCGAATCCACATCTTTCGCCTGCCATGTGTTCACATTCTCGCCGTCCCGGAGCACGGTGATCTCATCCGCGATCCGAAATATCTCATCCATTTTGTGGGATATATAGACGACACCCGTACCGCGCGATTTCAGGTCCTTGATCATGCGAAACAGACTTTCAACCTCATGATCCGTGATGGCAGACGTCGGCTCGTCCATGATGACGACACGCGCGTTCTGCGACAGCGCTTTGGCGATTTCGACCATCTGCTGATCGGCCACGCGCAGGTTTTTCATTTTTGTTTTTGGATTGATGGCAATTCCCAGTTCTTCGAGCAGATCGCTCGTATTCTTATAAAGCTGTTTGTAATTGATAAAGCCCATCTGCACCGGCTCGCGGCCAAGGAACATGTTCTCCGCCACAGACATCTCCGATACGGCCGAAAGCTCCTGATGAATCATGGCGATGCCGAGTGAACGCGCTTTGGACGGAGAGTCAATATCCACTTCTTTTCCGTCCATCTTTATGACGCCCGAATCGCAGCGATGGATACCGGCGATGACCTTCATCAACGTGGATTTACCGGCTCCATTTTCGCCCATTAATGCGTGAACGGTACCGGCGCGCAGGCAGAAATGAACGCCGTGAAGCACTTCAAAGCCGTAATAGCTTTTTCGAATATCCGCCATCTCGACCAAATTCATGATTTTCCCCCTTACTTGCTCTTAACTTTGCGCAATCTTCTTTCCGATTTCGGCTGAAAAATGGTGAACCAAATACACCTCGGGATGCATCGCATAAAAGCGGCAGGCCCTGTTCCTTTGCTTCGTTTTCTTTTTTTGGGTCAGCCTAATCTGTCATTGTGATTGCTATAAGCAAAATCGTTTAAAGCGACCGGGTACGCCGGAAGGTCCAATAGCCGCGTTAATTCGTCGTCAAGATTCATCACCGTCAGCGTGACGCCCATCATATCGAGCGATGTGAAATAGTTGCCGATAAACGAATGATGAATATCGATTTTACGTTCCGTCAGCACATCAAAGACTCTGCTGTACAGAATGTTCATCTCACTGATCATGGTGTTGCCCAGCCCGGAAATCATGACGGCTGCTTTATCCCCCTCTTTTAGCGGCATATCCTTCAGTATTTCGTCCACCATGATATCAGCCGTGGCATCGGCGGATTTGAGCTTGCAGGTATCCATGCTCGAAAAACCGTGATGGCCCACACCGATCTCCATCGTTCCAAGCTCAATAACGTAGTTTGGACGCCCGACCTCGGGAATGGTGCAGCTCGCAAGGCCGATTCCGATGGTCCGCATCCGGCTCAGCGCTTTTTTAGAAGCTTTTACGACATCGTCCAAGCCATAGCCGAGCGACGCCGCCGCACCACCGATTTTCCACAACAGCACCTCGCCGGTCATGCCTCTTCTTTGTTTTGGGTTGCTGTTCGCCACATCTTCATTGGCCACGACCGTTTTTACAATAATGCCGTCTTTCTTGGCAAGCTTGACCGCTTCTTGAACGCTTTCGATATCTTTGGGATAATTACCGTACAGACAGACGACGCCTTTCCCCGAATCAGCCGTCTTAAATGCCGTATAAAACGATTCGACCGAAGGCGGCATGAATATGTTGCCGATTGCAACGGCATCCAGCATGTTTTTTCCGATATAGCCCATAAATGCGGGGTCATGCCCTGCGCCGCCTCCGCTGACGATGCCCACCTTGCCCTGTACCGGCGCCTGTATATACCGAAGCGTTCTGGCACAATCCGTATGGGCCACCTGGTCTTTATAGCATTTGACGAAACCGGCGATTGATTCATCAACCATTGTCGCCGCATCATTGTACAGTTTCTGCATATTTCCTCCGTTTCGGCTCGTCCTTTCGGTCAATTTGCTGAAACCTTTTTGTAATAGCTGATATAAACGTCGATTTCCCTGTCGCTGAACTTTTTGTTCTTCTTGCCGACAAACACGAACGGCTTCATCGTTTTATATATATTGCTGAATGTTTTTTTGCTCAGAAATTCCGATTTGCCCTCCGCGGCGGCACTGATATGATTAAACAAAGCGGCTACGTCAAGCTCTTTTTGCGTTATCAATTCATCCAAACGGATCTCGGAGGTCTCCAGTTCCTCAAGCCCCATTTCGGCTTCCTTTTCGGCTACCAGGTCGATTAAAGCCACATAGATCTTGATAAATGTTGTTATGCGCAGATCATTGCTCCTGCTGTATTTCTGGTTGAAGCCTGCCGGATCCCATCCGATATGCTTGCTGATTTCCGCGTTGCTGATCCCGTATCTTCCCGCAATCATATTCAGCCGGGTATACACACAGTCGATCAAATAATCCTTTGTGATTTTCTTTAATGCCAGTTCTTCAAACTCAGTCACAACAACCTCCCGCAACCGATACAACAATGCGACGATACTCCAGCAGTGTCATATATCAAGCCTTAAAGCACAAAGAAGCCGACCACAGTATAAATTCCGTCACCGATATTTCATTCGGTGCTGACGTATACACTATAGCATTGCGGACACCTTGTGCGAATACGCCTAAAACACATGATATGAGCTTATTCGCAAAGTATTTTTTTGTATTATTTTTTATCTATTTGTAATATTGAAATGTTTTATTCGATGAAATCAATATCAAACGGCCATATCCATAATCCAAAAAAGCGCCGGACCTACCATCCGGCGCTTCGTTTGTTTCATTGACCGTTTCCATTTGCAGCAATACTAACGTTTCCATTTGCAGCAATACTAATATGATGCGGGCGATAACACCCTGACACACCTATCGACGGCTGCCTTTCTTTTCAAACACAGGCAGCACAGACCGTATGATGCTGTTGAAATTGTCCGCGTCCCACGCGCTCCGTCCCGTAAACAGCCCGTCGATGCAAGGCCGGCTGATAAGCGATACGGCATTCTCATTGTTCACGCTGCCGCCGT
>JAJUJH010000210.1 GCA_029265435.1 Clostridiales bacterium | reverse complement strand
TTCTGCCTCATCAAACGGTACAGCCAAATGCTTCCCGAAAGTGTCCATCACCCATACGGTATAGTCCAGCGTCCATTTCGCGATTCGGTTCGTATACCAATTATTATTCACATTGTTCTCATATTCGTTCGGACCCGTAACGCCATGAAGCATATACGACTTGCGCCGATCGCACCAGTGGACACGCGATGCCCAGAACCGCGATATCTCCAGCAGAATCTCGAATCCATATCGGAGCAGAAAATCAGTGTCTCCGGTATACGTGACATAGTCATATATCGCATGAGCAACGGCGCCGTTGCGGTGGATTTCTTCAAAAGTGATTTCCCATTCATTGTGGCATTCTTCCCCGTCGAATGTGACCATGGGATAAAGCGCGCCTTTAAGCCCCAGCTTTTCGGCGTTAGCTTTTGCCTGTTTCAGAGTGTTGTATCGGAACATGAGCAGGCTGCGTGTCACCGAAGGCTCGGCCACACCCAAATAAAACGGTATGAGGAAGCCTTCCGTATCCCAGTATGCCGCTCCTCCGTACTTTTCTCCCGAAAATCCTTTCGGGCCTATGTTAAGCCTGCTGTCATGCCCGTGATAGGTACAGAGCAGCTGCATCAAACTATATCGCAATCCCTGCTGTGCGGACGCGTCGCCTTCCAGTTCTATGCCGCAGGCTTCCAAAATCGCAGCCATAGCGGCGCAATGGCTTCCGTACAGCGCGTCAAAGCCATGTTTTGCGGCCGTACGCAGAATTTGCCGTGCCCTTAAACCGACATCATTGGCATCCCTCGAGGTCGAAACAGCAACCAGCTTATCGACTTGAGCGGCTTGGCCTTTGCCCAACACATACTTCCGTAACTGCTTCACATATCCCAATCCCGTTTCGGTATGCACAATGCCGCCAAGACCGCTGTCGGTCACCGACATGACAGCGCAGACATCGAAACGCGGCTTGCCAAATCGATTCCGAGCAGTACACGCCCCAACCAACCCGCCGTCAGGAAAAATCTCGCCCATCCGCGGCTCCCAAAATGTTTCCTCGTAATTCGCATCTTCATTACGGACGTTAAAATCCAGATACGGCAATAGTGTCACTTCGGCTTTATCATCCAGCGGCGTCACGGAATAGCGGATTGCCGCAGTTTCCTTGTGGGCCATGCTTAAAAAACGCGTTGATTTGATGCAAACCCTGCCCGCGTTCGTTTTGACCACCATTTGACGATTGAGTACGGCATTGCCAAGATCCATCTCGGCAGCAAAACTCTCCACCTCATTTTTTCCCGCATCGATTTCCTCATCATTGACAAATACACGAATGCCAATGATGTTGACCGCATTGATTGTTTTTCCGAAAAAATCCGGGTAGCCGTTTTTCCACCATCCGACTCGCGTTTTATCCGGATACCAGACCCCCGCCAAATAGGTTCCCCGAAGATGGGAGCCGCTGAAGCTTTCTTCAAAACTGCCTCGCATCCCCATATGTCCATTCGACTGAGACATGATCGACTCATAAAAGCGCATATCAGTCTTGTCAAAGCGATCAAACCTCACCTTGTTTATGTTCGCCGGATAGCGATTCGCTGAATTCTCTCCGCAAATCAGATTGCGCTCTTTTCGGGCCATAAACAACCTCACACACGCAGCAGGATGGCAACCGGTTTCATTTATTTTAGCCTTTTAATAATTATTTTTAGCTATTTTGTTGTTTTTGTTTATGCAACCGGTTTACTAATTGCATTATATACAGACAGCAATGTGCTGTCAAGATAATTATTTTTCTCATATGATAGATGATACTTTGGCAATGACGCTCTTGATTCATTCTGCCATGTCATGACCGCTTCAAGACACACAAAAAAGGCATGGACGAACCATGCCCCGTCGAAAAATCACAGATTGCCCGACACATGAGAAAACATATGATTGCAATGAAATCAGATTTTGATATTCGAAAAAATACCGTCAGTTTGACGCGTCAGTCTTCAAGCGTTTTATAGTTTTCCTCTTCAATATCGCGAATCGCTTCAAGCTTTGGCGTTGATGCGCCGTCAATATATTCAAGCGCGATCCATTCGCTTACCAAGCGTTTGGCGAGTTCGGCGCCTATGACTCTTTCCCCCATACACATGACGTTCGCATTATTGCTCAGAACCGAACGCTCCGTTGAAAAAATATCATGACATACCGCCGCGCGAATGCCTTTGAATTTATTCGCTGTCAACGCCATGCCGATTCCCGTTCCGCAGATCAAAATGCCTTTTTTCTTATAGCCGCTCTCAATGATCCTTTTGCATACGCGTTTTGCGATCAGCGGATAAAATGTCGGATCATCCGAAGAATCGCAGCCAACATCTTCCACGTTGACGCCCAGGCTCTTCAGGTGCTGAATAATGACCTTTTTGTAGTTTACGGCTGCGTTATCGCATCCGATCACAATATCTCTCATGATTTCTTCCCCCTCTTTTCAAACACAGGCAGCACAGACCGTATGATGCTGTTGAAATTGTCCGCGTCCCACGCGCTCCGTCCCGTAAACAGCCCGTCGATGCAAGGCCGGCTGATAAGCGATACGGCATTCTCATTGTTCACGCTGCCGCCGT
>JAJUJH010000144.1 GCA_029265435.1 Clostridiales bacterium | reverse complement strand
CCGCAAAGGTAGAGGCAAAACCCTTAAAAACGGGCATGTGAACCCAAGGAGAAAAACTTCGACCTCTATCCGCTGCTTGCATTGTACTGTAACTGTCCTGTATGGACAATCAAAATACGAACATTATTATACGAGGAGAAAGAAAAAATGAAAAAAATCTTATGTCTAATTGCAACCTTGGTACTTTTGCTATTTACAGCATGTACGGCACAGGTAATACCAGCGCCTACTCCAAACTTAACCACAGCAAAAGAAATGTCTTCTTTGCAAACTCAATCACCAACTCCCGCACTAACTCGTACGCCTAGCGCTAGCAATTCCGATATTAAATATTCGGAAATGATTCCTGACCCAAAAGTAATATTTGTAAATGGTGATATTAGCATTACTGACAGTGATGGTGGAAAGGCTTACATATTTGAGGTTACCGGCTATGCTGATGGTGAATACGAATCGTATATCTCAGAATGTAAAGAGATGGGCTTTAATGACGTTATTTATGAGACAAATGAAGATAAAAGCTGCGATTTCGGCGCATATACCAATGATGGGAAGTATTGGGTAGAGATTAGCTTAGATAAAGAAAATAATATTATCTATGTAGTATGCCAAACAAGCAAAAAGGAATAAAATGAAATCAAGATTGAGTCTGACAAAGACTCTTTCTTTCTCATATAGAGATCTTATAAAGTAGAGATCTTTTAAAGGTTATAATAAACCAAAAAATGGCTGAACATACTTTAAAAAGGTAGTCAGGATTTATCGGTAAATTTATGTATTTGATATTGGTATTTTCAATAGTTTATGATAATATTAAAAATAAATATTCCAAATATCTCATAATTAATACAATCAATAAATATAAACATTTTTATCCGCACCACAAAAAGCGGAAATAAGTTAAACATTGTAAGGAGAGGCCTATGACTCAGCAACTATCTTTTACCTCCATTATAGAGAGCGCGGCAAAGCTTCCGTATGTTCGCATCGATCGTGCGGATTTCCTAACCAAAAATCTTAACAAGCTATGTACACCATCGCAGCTGCAAAAGGCTATCAGTGAGGGAACACTTCAGGCCGACATCCCGATTGCAACATTGGATAGTCTGGCAAACGCTGTGATTAAAGCAGAAGCCATCAAGGTAACTGCCATTTCAGCAGCAGCGGGAATACCAGGCGGATTTGCTATGGCCGCTACTATCCCGGCTGACCTGGCCCAGTTCTATGCATATGTTATCCGGACTGCGCAAGAACTGGCATACATATACGGATGGGACGAGATGTTTACCGAATCGTCTGAGCTTGATGCGGGCACGGAGTCTCAACTTGTATTGTTTATCGGTGTAATGTCCGGCGTAGGAGCCGCCAATAAAGTGGTAGGCAAGTTGTTTGGTGAAGTAGCAATGAAATCTGTTGCAAAAAAGATTGCCGCCAAAGCACTCACCAAAACTTGGTATTACCCAATTGTCAAAAAAATCGCGGAATTGTTAGGGAAAAACATGGTAAAAGCAACTTTTGCGAAGGGTGTATCAAAAGTTGTTCCTGTAGTTGGCGGAGTCATCTCAGGGGGGCTCACACTGGCAACGTTTAAGCCAATGGCACAAAAACTTAAGAAACATCTCTCAACAATGGCCCACATGTCTCCAGAAGAGTTTGCCGAATACGAAGCCGCTATTGTCATTGATGCGGAAGGTTCAGACATAGATAGCGAAATTATTGAAGTTGTGATGGAGGAGGTTCCGACGGACTGCTGGGTATGTACTTGTGGTGCGGAGAATAAAGGGAAATTCTGCCATGAGTGTGGTACAGCAAAGCCTGCTGGGATACCACAATACAAATGTGATAAGTGCGGCTGGGAACCGGATGACAGAACAAAACCACCAAAATTCTGCCCGGAATGTGGCGATCCGTTTGATGAAGGCGACATAGTATTGGTATAACACGAAAAGTTAAAATTCAATCCATAAATGGACAGAATTAATAAGCATGTTAATATGTTAATATAATGTTTTGCCATACGGGTGACTCAAATTTAGGTTGGCGCTCAAGTAGCGCCGAGAGTTTCGTATATTTTTCAAAAGACAGATAATTTCAATTTGATCAGTGGGCAAGGTTTATCCTTGCCCCATATCATTGCCGTAACACGGCGTTAATGGCGGTCAAGGCATATATTGTAAAACGAATGCATAGGCAACAAAGTTTAAGGAAAAAAAGAAAACAATTTTAAACGACCGTATATTCCGGAAAAAATTCAAATTAATAGTGTTGAGCTACCGTGTTTAACGCCTTAATACTGCGGCGGCTATTATGTTATCGGCTTGACAAAAAAACAACCGTCCATTTACAATGTTTTCATTATTAATGAAGAGAAAGGTTTCAAACGCATAGACGCGTTGTTCAGGGTATATTTATGACGGATGAAAAAGCGCCCCACAGCTTAAATACGCAGCAGGTTTTTTCAGCCTTCGCTACAGCTTGCGACGGTCTTTCCGAAAGCGAGGCGGCTTCGCGCCTTGAAAAATACGGCGCGAACGAAATCAAGGAAGGCGGCAAAAAAACGCTGGCCTCAATCATTTTTGCCCAGTTCAAAAATCTGATGATACTTGTATTGCTCGCCGCGGCGGTGGTCAGCGCATTTTTGGGAGAGGTGCCCGACGCGGTCATTATATTTGCCGTGATCATTCTGAACGCGGTGATGGGAACGGTGCAGGAGGCGCGTGCCGAAGCCGCTCTGGATGCGCTTAAAAAAATGGCCGCTCCAAGCGCGAAGGTGATGCGCGGCGGCGCGGCCGTGACCGTCAAGGCATCGGAACTTGTTCCGGGCGATATCGTCCTGCTCGAAGCGGGAGACCATGTGCCAGCCGATATCCGGCTGATTGAAACGGCGTCTCTCAAAATTGATGAAGCGCCGCTTACCGGAGAATCCGTACCGGTCGAAAAGGACGCAGGCGCGCCGCTCAGTCACGACACAGCGCTGGCCGACCGCGTCAACATGGCGTTTTCGGGAACCGGCGTGACGCATGGGCGCGGCAAAGGCGTCGTGTGCTTCACGGGCATGGATACGGAAATCGGCAAGATCGCGAGCGCGCTCGGCAGAGCGGCTGAAAACGAAACGCCGCTTCAGCGACGGCTTAATTCGCTTTCCAAAGTGCTATCGTTTGCCGTGCTTGCGGTGGCGGCGGTTGTGTTCGCCGTCGGCGTGGCAACGGGGCGCCTCGCGTTTGACATGTTCCTCGTTGCGGTCAGCCTGGCTGTGGCGGCGATTCCGGAGGGTCTTGCCACCGTCGTCACGCTTCAGCTTACGATGGGCGTGCAGAAAATGTCCAAAAACGGTGCGATCGTGCGAAGCCTGCCCGCCGTGGAAACGCTGGGCAGCACGAATGTGATCTGTTCTGACAAAACCGGTACGCTCACGCAAAACAGGATGACGGTGCAGAAGGTGTTTTATAACAATACGGAACGGGACGCCGGTGCTCTCGACGGCGCGGAGGAGCTTCGTCTTCTCGACAACGCGTTCATACTCTGCAACGATACGAAGGAATCCGCCGACGGCTATATCGGCGATCCGACGGAAACGGCGCTCTTTGCGTTTTCGGCCGGACGGATACGGCCTGAAGGTCTCATAGAAACGATGCCGCGCTTGTACGAGCTGCCGTTTGATTCCGAGCGCAAGCTCATGAGCACGGTCAACGGCGGCGAACCCCCGATACTGTTCGTCAAGGGCGCGCCGGACGAGCTGCTGGCGCGGTGTACGCATGTCGCGCTGAACGGCGGCGTTGAGACGCTCACACGAGAGATGAAAGATAGGATTCACGCCGTCAACGAGCGGTTTGCGCAAGACGCGCTGCGCGTGCTCGGTGCGGCGTATAAGCCGCTCAAGGAAGTGCCGCAGACGGCGGAGGGGCTGGAAAGCGGTCTGGTGTTCATCGGTCTTGCGGGAATGATCGATCCGCCGCGCGACGAAGCGGAAAAGGCGGTGGCCGTTTGCAGACAGGCGGGCATCAAGCCGGTCATGATCACCGGCGACCACAAAATTACGGCGGCCGCGATCGCGAAGCGTCTCGGAATACTCGGCGGCGGCGACAAGGCGGTGTCCGGACGTGAGCTCGATGCGATGGACGATAAAGCGCTGGAGCGCGAGATCGACAGCATACGCGTGTACGCACGCGTGGCGCCGGAGCATAAGGTGCGCATTGTCAAAGCGTTTCAATCGCGCGGAAATGTGGTGGCGATGACGGGCGACGGCGTCAACGACGCACCCGCGCTTAAAACCGCCGATATCGGCGTCGGCATGGGCATTACGGGAACGGAGGTGTCCAAAAGCGCGTCGGATATGGTGCTGACCGACGATAACTTTGCGACCATCGTCAAGGCCGTTGAAGAGGGCCGCCGAATATACCGGAACATCAAAAAAGCCGTCCAGTTTCTGCTGTCGGCCAACTTATCGGAGGTCGTCACGCTGTTTGCGGGCACGATGCTGGGCATTACGGTGCTCTCGCCCGTGCAGATACTGTGGGTCAATCTTGTGACGGATACGTTCCCCGCGCTGGCCGTCGGCATGGAAAGCGCGCCGAAGGATATCATGCGCCGAAAGCCGCGCGATGCGAAACAGAGCTTTTTTTCCGAAGGAATGACGTTTAACCTCGTATTTTTCGGCGTGGTGATGAGCGCGCTGACGCTGATTGCGTATTATCTGGGCGCTGTGGCCGGCGGCAGCCCGCTTGCCGGCGAAACGATGGCGTTTTTAACGCTCGGCCTTGTTCAGCTTTTCCACGTGTTCAATATCCGCTCGTCCGCAAAGAGCGTGCTTCATCGGTTTTTCGAAAACAAGTGGATGCACTTGTCGTTTGTGTTCTCGGCGCTGCTGCAAACCGCCGTCGTTTGGGTAAAGCCGCTCAACGCGTTTTTCGGCGTGGCCCCGCTGAACGGCGAACAGTGGCTGTATACCCTGCTGCTGTCATTCTCCGTCATTCCGATCAGCGAAATCGTGAAGGGCGTGAAAGCGATATTCCGAAAGGGCGCTAGACATGATTGATTACCATATTCATTCCAGCATTTCCGCCGACTGCAGCATACCCATGGCAAAGATGGCGCAGGCGGCCGTGAATGCGGGGCTCAAAGAAATCTGCTTTACGGAGCATATCGACCTGAACCTCAAGGAAGGCCCTGATTTTTCTGTCGATTTTGACGCTTATGCCGACGCGGTTGAAAAAACGCGCGGCGCGTTTCCGGAGCTGAAAATCCGCATGGGGATCGAAGCCGGACTGGATACGGCGTCCGCGCCGCAGATGGAAGAATTGCTGAGGGGGCGGCCTCTCGATTTTGACATCGGCTCACAGCACGTGGTTTTCGGACTGGACCCGTATTACGAAACGGTCTGGAAGCAATATGATAAAACCGAAATATTCGCGCAATATCTGAAAACCGCTCTTGAATCCGTGAAAGCGATCGACAATTACGACGTGATGGGACATATCGGGTATGTGTCAAAGTTCTGCCCGTATGACGACAAGCTGCTGCGTTATGCGGATTATTCGGACGCGATCGATATGCTGCTCAAAGCGCTGATTGATAAAGGCAAGGGCATAGAGGTTAACACGAACGGGCTTTACATGACGCCTTCGACGATGCCCGAAACCGCGGTCATCAGGCGCTATTTCGAGCTGGGCGGCGAAATCGTCACGATCGGTTCGGATGCGCATTATGAAGCGGTTGTCGGACATGCCGTTTCCGATACGCTTGATACGCTGAAAATCATCGGTTTTCGCTATATTTGCGCATTTGAAAAGCGCCGCCCCATTTTTTTACCGATTTAAACAAGCGATATCATGCGCGTTAAGCTTTAAATATTTGACACATATCCTTTGTATGCTATAATGTGCGGATAAAGGCTTTTTAGGTGGCTAAATTGAGGATCACACGGAATTTAAAACTGAGCCCTGCGCAGATCATTATACTCGGCTTTCTGGTTCTGATACTCATTGGGGCGGTTTTGCTGTCTTTGCCGATGGCGACACGGACCGGTAAGCCTGTGGCATACATCGACGCGCTTTTCACGTCGACGTCGGCCGTATGCGTGACGGGTCTCGTTGTGGGCGATACGGGAACGGTTTACTCTCTTTTCGGTCAGATTGTGATCATACTGCTGATACAGGCGGGCGGTCTTGGCGTCATGACGGTGATGTCGATCGTCTTTTTGATT
>JAJUJH010000127.1 GCA_029265435.1 Clostridiales bacterium | reverse complement strand
GCCAAGCGCCTTTTTGAGCGCGTCGCGTTCGGCCTGCATGTGCTTTGGGTCTCCCGGCTCCACCACATAGCTTTTCAGATAGCGTTCGGGCTCTTTCGTGTTGCCGAGCGCCAATATGATGGACGGACGCACAAACCGCGTCCGCTCCTTTTTCAGCGCGTCGAAGAGTCTGTCCGCGCAAGCATCCGGCGCGGCAAGCCCGATCAGCTTATAGGCGTTCTTTCGCGCCTTGTCGTCACTCAGCGCCATCAGCGCGTCCGCGTCCCGCGCAACCAGCGGCGCAAGCTCGTCCTTACCGGCTTTTTTCTTGGCGATGTCCGCAAGCGCCTTCAAGGCCGCGCGTCCGTCCTCGCCGCGAACCATGCCGTATATGCGTCTCGGCGCGTTCGGCATGGCGAGCATCTCTTCCATCGTCCGTTTGGCCTTATCTCCCGATTCGGCAAGATACCGCCTTACAAGCGCGGCGAGCGTATCATTTTGCGGCATCGGCAATGACCCTCGCGACGGCATCCGCCGCATCCGCGGCACGCTCCTGTTTCATGCGTTTTCTCAGCTTATCCGCGTTCCGATACAGCTCGTCTATCGCCCGAAGCAAAGACTCTTCGTTCATATCCTCCTGAAGCAGCACATGCGAAAACCCCTGTTCCTCGAAATACTTTGCGTTGAGCAGCTGGTCTCCGCGGGACGACGCTTTGGTAAGCGGCACGAGCAAAGCGGGCAGCGCCAGCGCAAGAATCTCGAAAACGGCGGTGGCGCCTGCGCGCGACAGCATGATATCCGCCGCGGCATAAAGGTCCGCCAGCTCTCTGTCCACATAACCGAACTGTTTGCAGCCGCACGGCAAAAAGCCGCAGGCGAGGTTCTCCTTGCCGCGTATATGCATCACGTCAAAACGCTTCGTCAGCGTCGGCATAACGGCGTCGAGCACATCGTTGATGGGCTGTGCGCCAAGACTGCCGCCCATGACGAGCAGAACCGGCTTTTTCCCCGAAAAACCGCACATCCTGAGCGCATTCTCCCGGCTGCCGTGCAGCAGGCTTTCCCTTATGGGCAGCCCCGTATAAACGCCCTTGCCGTCGGGTATGCGCTGAGCGGTCGACGAAAAAGCCGTACACACCTTTTGCGCGCGCGGAATGCACAAACGGTTTGCAAGCCCCGGCGTATAATCCGATTCATGCAGCACGACGGGGATTTTGAGCGAATGCGCCGCAAACACGACCGGCACGCTCACAAATCCGCCCTTTGAAAACACGGCGGATGGCTTGAGCCTTTTAAGTATGCATCTGGCCTGCATATAACCTGCAACAATCCGTGCGGGATCCGTAAAATTCCTGAAGCTGAAGTACCGCCGGAGCTTGCCCGCGCTGACGGCATGATACGGCAGACCCGCTTTTTCGATGATCTCGCGCTCCATGCCGTTTTTTGTGCCGATATATTCAATATGAAAGCCCATTTTCTCAAGCTTTGGGATAACCGCCAGATTCGGCGTCACATGGCCGGCCGTTCCGCCGCCCGTCAGCACGACTGTTTTGCTCATACAATAATCCTCTCCGTCATCTTTTTGCATTATACCATATCGCCGCAGGAAAACACACCGGCATTTACGGGCATTGAGCCCTGATGGGTCCGCACGAAAACTTCGGACGAAAGGCTTGTCCCTCAGCCCTTTTCTTGTCTGAAGCCCCCTTGATATTGCGAAGGGCTGCCTGCTTGATGGTTTTCGGCGCCGCGGCTTTTCAATCGGCCGGCTATATCTTGTTCATCCGAATCATCTGCGCAAGGCTTTCAAGCTTCTTTTTCTGTTCGGCGTCCATCATCGGCGCAACATTTTGAATAAAGCCCTCAAGCATGTCGTCGGTAAAGCTGCCGTCCTTGCGCCCCTGCGAGATCATTTTTCCGAGCTCGCTCATCAGCTCATCCTCGCTTTTATTTTCATACTGCGCGATCGCCTCCTCAAGGCTTTTCACCTTTTCCTCCTCGATGGCGTCCGGATCGACATTGAGCTTTTGCGCGGTTTCGCGAAGCTCTTCTTTTGTGCACCGTTTTTTGTCCTCCTTCATCTGCCTCAAATCCTTCTTTGGCATACCGGTTCCCCCTTTTGTTTATTGACCCTTCTTAAACATGTATATTCGTATCCGCCGCCAAAGTGCACGCGCAAAATGCGCCGGGCATATGATGAATCAGAATCAAAACAAGGAGTCTTTAAAATATGCCCAGATATCCTTTCGGCTCGCGGCCGACGCCGCGAAGGCCGCAGCATCACCAGCCTCCGGTTCAGGCGCCGTCGCCGCCTCAGGCAACGGGCCTCGGCGGCATTCTTCAAAATGCGTCGTTTTCCCCCGAACTCAGCTTCCTGCTTGCCATGACGATGAAAGACGGAATGAACCGGCATACGGCGCTTGAAATGCTCAAAAAAATCGAGCCGTTTGTAAGCACCAGAGACAAAGCGGCCATACATAGCATATTGAGCGCGCAGCACTTGGCGGAGGATTACCGCCGGAATCCGCCCGTTCATCCTCCCTACCGCAGCGGCGCAGGCCTCAGCGCGTTTTCGCGCTACTCACGCCAGCAGGCGCTGCTCGACGCACTCTCGCAATATGCGGGGAATGACACAAAATCGCTGCTGCAGACGCTTTCCCAGTCGGCGCGCATGCAGGAGAACTTCGAGCGTATGACGCGCAGAATGGAGAAACTGAGAAATATGAACGCATCGTCTCCCGAGCAGATGTTTGAAGCGCTGTCGATGTTTATGCCGCCTGAAGAACAGGCGAAATTCAAAAACATGCAGAATATGCTGCACATGATGAACAACATGGGCAATTTCAGGCCCGAGGACATCTTCAAATTAATGGGCGGCATGGGCGGCGGCGCTGGAAACATGGGCGGCATGGGCAATATGGCCGGCATGATGAACCGCATGATGGGCGGCATGGGCAGCAAGGGCGGCGGTCCGAACAAGAAATAATGACAGCGGTTCGTCTTTTTGTTGTATAATACCTTATACAATCATTATCGGGGTACTATATGATGAAATTATCAAAAACCGCTTCTTTGGCCATCGTCTTTCTTGTTTATCTGGCCGCGTTTTTTACCGGGCTTCTCGCGGTTGTTTTGCTGCCTTTTGAAGGCATATTCGCTTATCTTTGCGCCGACGCCGCCGCCACGATTGCGGTATGGGCTTTTGGGCTTGTCTTTAAAAACGCGAGCGTTTACGACCCGTATTGGAGCGCGGCGCCCTTCGTGCTTTATGTTTGCTTCCTCGCGGATACCGGACATGCGGATGCCGTGGACATGCTTTATCTGGTCGTTTTTGCGGTATGGGGTGTGCGCCTCACACTCAACTGGGCAATCGGATGGCGCGGTATGGCGCATGAGGATTGGCGCTATGCGATGCTTCGCGAAAAGAATCCGAAGCTATGGTTTTTGACCGATTTTTTCGGCATCAACATGATGCCCACATTGTTCGTTTTTGCCAACATGATTCCCGCTTATTTTTGCGCCGTATCGGCTGACGACGGCGTCAACGCGCTATCCATCACCGGAGCGGCCGTCTGTTTTGGGGCGGTCATGATTCAGACGGTTTCCGACGGACAGATGCGTAAATTCCGCAGGGAAAACGCCGGCACCGGCCGAAGCATTGAAACGGGCCTGTGGAAGTACTCCCGACATCCCAACTATTTTGGCGAAGTGTCGATGTGGTGGGGCGTGTGGCTGATACAGATGAGCGTGCAAAACGCTTTTTGGTGGACGGCTGCGGCGCCCGTGCTGATGACGCTGCTTTTTGTGCTTATCAGCATCCCAATGATGGAGAACAGGCTTGTGTCCACGAAACAGGGCTACGAATCTTACCGGAAACGCACCTCGATGCTGCTGCTTCTGCCGACAAGAAAAACGCCTGCCGATGAATCGCTTACAGTCGATTAACGCATATCAAAAAAGGCGGAGAGCTTTTCGTGCTCCCCGCCTCTCTGTTTTTCTTATTCCTGCGGTTCCACTTTAACGAACTGTGCCGAGCCGTATTCGGCCACGTCCATGCCTTTGGGAAGCACGGCATGGAAAGCGTCTCCGTCCTGCTGCCAGTACACATCCGTCGCATCTCCGGCCGATATCGTATAATACGTGCCGTCAAATTTGAGCTCCGAAAGGTCTCCGTATGTCGTCTTCAGCCAGTCCGCAAGACCGTTCTCGTCGAGCGCATCCAGCCATTCAAACACAAACGGCCGTCCGTCCTCAAGGCTGTACGTGAATATGATCGACTCGTCATAAACAGTAACGCTTTGAAGCGCCGCACCGTCGGGCAGCGCCGCCGGCTTGTAATAGCTGCTTTGTTCACCCGCCGCAAAATCCTCTTCGGAGGCGTAAACGGACGGAGCCTGCCCCCGCTCAACGCTTTCTTCGGCAGAAAACCCGGCGGCCTTACCAACCATATCTTGCTCCGCTTCCGGTTCCTCGGAAACCGCACCGCCGGCCGCTTCCGGCGCCGCCTCAGCCGCCTGCTGCGGCGCGATCATGGCGGACATCGTGTTCTCGTCGGCAAACCGGGTCATGCCGTCGTTTTTCGGACCTGTTGTCAGTATCACCGCCAGCGCAATCACAGCGGCTGCCGCCGCCGCCGCGCCGGATACATACGCAAACAACGGTTTCTTCTTTTTTGCCTTTTGTATGGCAGACTTCGCAAGCCCTTCGGGCGGTTCCAAATCGCCGAGCGCAGCCAGCGCATTTTTGATGCGGAGAGCGTCGTCCAAGGCTTTTTGGCAGGATATGCAGGAAGCGGCATGCTCCAAAAACTGCCGCCGGTCGCTGTCGCTGAGCAATCCGTCGACAAACAAATCGATATTCTCGTTAAAGAACCTGCAATCCATCCCCCACCACATCCTTAATCTGCGTCTTCAGCTATTAGACGCAGACATTCGGCGTTTTGTTCCCTAAAAACGCGCTCTATCAATGAAATTATATATGAAACGCCCTTCAAGCACAACGGAAATTTACGAAAATCTTAACCGCACTTTGAATAGCCGCAGGAACGGCAGACCACGCAGCCGCCTTCGTGCTCCATCTGCGACGCGCATTCGGGGCATTTCCCCGCTCCCGAGCCGTTCGGAGCGGCTGTTTCCGTTTCGCCGCCGCGCAGTTCCACCACGCGTTCAAGCACGCGCCCGATCGCATCCGGACACGAGAGCACCTTCAGCCCTTTCTGGCGCAGAGTGGAATGGCAGCGGATGCCGCGGAGCTGTTCGATGATGCTGTTCACATCGACACCGGAGCGGAGCGCCATCGATACAAGGCGGCTGGTGGCTTCGGACTGCGACGGGCAGCCGCCCGCGCGCCCGACATTCGTAAATACCTCGCATATGCCTTTGGTATCGTAATTGACCGTGACATAAAGGTTTCCGCAGCCGATTTTAATTTTCTGTGTAATGCCCTTTGTGATTTCGGGACGCTCTCGCGGCGCAAGCGCGCCCTGCGCTTGCGGCTCTTCCTCTTTCTTTGTGCCCACGCTTAAAACCTGCCCCTGACGGCTGCCGTCGCGGTATATCGTGACGCCCTTAAGCCCGAGCTCATAGGCAAGGTCGTATGCGGCGCGCACATCTTCCCGTGTGGCCGACGACGGAAAATTGACCGTTTTCGAAACCGCATTGTCGGTCGATTTCTGGAACGCGCTTTGCATACGGATATGGTATTCGGGTGTGATATCGTGCGCCGTCACAAAAACGCGCTGGACGTCATCCGGAATTTCATCGATGCCGTGAAGCGTTCCCTTCCGCGCGATCTCCTGCATCAGTTCTCTGCTGTAAAAGCCGTTGGCACGCGCATAGCGTTCAAAATACGGATGCACCTCGACGAGCTTATCGTTATCCATCACGTTGCGTATGTACGATATCGCAAACACCGGCTCAATGCCGCTCGACGTTCCCGCGATGATGGATATCGTACCGGTGGGCGCTATTGTGGTAACCGTCGCGTTGCGCATCGCTTTGACGCCCCGCTCCTTATAAACGCTCTGCTCAAACATCGGAAAGCTACCGCGCCTGAGTCCCATCTCCTCCGACGCACGGCGCGCCCGGCGCCGAATGAACGCCATCAGGTCGGAGCCGAGTTTTACCGCTTCTTCGCTGTTATAAGGTATACCCAGCTGATAAAGCATGTCCGCAAACCCCATCACGCCCAGTCCGATCTTGCGCATCCTTTTGGTCGTTTCCGCGATAATATCCAGCGGGTATCGGTTCACGTCGATCACGTTGTCAAGAAAATGTACCGCCAGTTCGACCGTTTCGCCGAGTCCGTCGTAGTCCACCGCGCCGTTCTTGACGAAGGCATTGAGGTTGAGCGAACCCAGATTGCAGCTTTCATACGGTAGCAAAGGCTGTTCGCCGCACGGGTTCGTGCTCTCTATCTCGCCGGCGGCCGGAACGGGGTTGTCCTTGTTGATGCGGTCAAGAAACACGATTCCCGGTTCGCCGCTTTTCCATGCCATCTCCACGATGGTATCGTATACATCCTTGGCGCGCAGGCTGCCCGTCTTCTTTTTTGTGTGCGGATCGATGAGGTCGTATTTTTTATCGGCCGCCACCGCCTGCATGAATTTTTCGGTCAAACCGACGCTGATGTTGAAATTGGTCATCTGCGTCAAATCGCTCTTGCACGATATGAATTCCATGATATCCGGATGATCGACGCGCAGTATGCCCATGTTCGCGCCGCGGCGTGTACCGCCCTGCTTGACCGCTTCGGTGGATGCGTTGAACACCTTCATGAAGCTGATGGGACCGCTCGCCACACCGCCGGTGGAGTTCACGCTTGCGCCGGCGGGACGGATGCGCGAAAAAGAAAAGCCTGTGCCTCCTCCGCTCTTGTGTATCATCGCAGCGTTTTTGAGCGAGTCGAAAATGCCCTCCATGCTGTCTTCTACGGGCAGAACAAAGCACGCGGAAAGCTGGCCGAGTTCTCTCCCCGCGTTCATCAGCGTAGGCGAATTGGGCAGAAATTTCAGGCTGTCCATCATATCAAAAAACGCTTGTGCGGTGCTTGACGCATCTTCTCCGTACGCGGTATCCGCGGCCGCGATGGTATCCGCCACACGGCGCAGCATATCTTCCGGGCTTTCGCACACCCCGTTTTCATCCTTTTTCAAATACCGTCTTTCAAGCACGACGCGTGCGTTTTCCGATAATTTCATTTCTTCCTCCTGCATACAATATCATGTATTGAACTCTAATACTAACACAATATGTTGTTTTAATCAAGAATAATGATCATTAATCATATAAGCTTCAGCCGGAAAAACCATCAAAAATGCGCCTGAAATGCCGCGGCGGTATGCTCAGATCGGACGAGAAAAACTCGACGGTTCCTGGCGTTTCCCGAGCGCAGGCGAGGCCGTTTTGGCCGAGTATGTTTTTAAGATGCCTTGCCGTACCGTGCCGCCCGTCGAACACGCGGCAGTCGGTATGAAAAGCGGCGTCCAGATACGATTTTATCGCGTTTTCCGCAAATGTGTAATGGGTGCACCCAAGCACCACCGCTTTGATATTTTCACCGTTTAAATACGAAAGCTTGCGTCTTAAATACTGATGCACGCTGTCTTCGTCGGTACGCCCCTGCTCGATAAGCTCCACAAGACCGCCGCAGCCCACGCTGATAACGCGGTCTCCCGCTTCCAGCCTG
>JAJUJH010000033.1 GCA_029265435.1 Clostridiales bacterium | reverse complement strand
TGAAAGACGGTCAGGGACTGCCGATGCATTTTCATTTTACAAAGACCGAGGATATCATAAACAGGGCGGGTGGTGTTTTAGCATTAAAGCTGTATAACGCACTGCCTGACTGCGGGCTTGATTTGGAAACACCCGTTGAAGTTTTCTGCGATTGCATCAAAAAGACGTTTGCGCCGGGCGAAGTAGTTAAAATAATGCCGGGCTGCAGCATAACGCTTACGCCATACGTGTATCATACATTTTGGGCACTCGAGGGCGAGGGAGACCTCGTGTGCGGGGAAGTATCTTCAATTAACGACGACAACATTGATAACCACTTCCTTGACAAGCTTCCAAGATTCGGTGATGTCGAGGAGGATGAAGAAGCGATGCATCCGCTCTGTAATGAATATGAAAAATGGTTGTAGAGTAGTTTTGGGCTTTTAAGTACTTTATTATACATCTTTGCATATACAAAGCTTAATCACTTGGTATTGATGCCAGGCTTATTAAGTGTTGCCAAAAGGCCTTAATAATAAATTGATTAATCGGTTTGTGCTGTAAGCATGAAAAAAATAGATTAGTGGAAGGAATGTATAGGCATGGCAGAACCTATTTTAAAGGCAATAGGAGTAAACAAAAGTTTCGGCAGCGTTGTTGCGTTAAGTTCTATCAGCTTTGAACTGAATGCCGGGGAAGTCATGGGCCTTGTCGGGGACAACGGCGCGGGTAAAAGTACTTTTATTAAAGTGCTTTCAGGAGTTCACAGGCGCGACGGGGGCGACATTATTTTTAAAGGAAAACATATTGATTTTAAATCGCCGAAAGAAGCAATGGATGCCGGCATAGAGACCGTGTATCAGGACCTTGCGCTGGCACCGCAGTTGCCCATTTACGCCAACATGTTCTTGGGCCGCGAGATCATGAAGAAGGGCATATTGGGAAAGCTGGGTGTTGTAGACAAGGACGCTATGCGTAAAGAGGTTAAGGAAAGGCTCGCAAGGATTAAGTCGCACCTTAACCATGTGGACCAGCTGGTAGGCACGCTGTCAGGCGGTCAAAGGCAAGCCGTCGCCATTACCCGTGCAATAGGCTGGGGCAAAGATGTGGTTATAATGGACGAGCCCACGGCGGCTTTGGGCGTAAAAGAATCGCGTCAGGTGCTCGACTTGATAAAAGACATAAAAGCCCACGGCGTGTCGGTCATATTCATCAGCCATACGATACCGCACGTAATGGAAGTGACCGATAAAATACACGTATTAAGGCTGGGTGAATCCGTGGCACATCTCAATACCAAAGATACCACATACGAAGAAGTCGTCCAGTATATTACTGGCTCAAAATGCTAAGGGGGGCTTAAGTTATGTTTAACGAGATTAAGGAAAAATCGAAGTTAAGCCGTATCATAAACGAACTCTGGATAGTATTCGTGTTTCTTGCCATCTACCTGATATTCGTTATTTTGGAACCGCTTTGTTTTTCACTGCCTTTCTGGTCCTCGACATTCAACTATATGTCCGAAGTGCTTATTTTGGCCGTGGGCGTTATGTTTGTCGTAATTACTGGCGGTATAGATTTGTCCATCGGGCCGGTCGAAGGATGCGTTAACGTGCTTGCGGCTCTTGCGATAAAGGCGCTAGTGCCGTCCTTGGGCGCTGGGATCGCCATTGCTTGCGGCGTATTAATCGCGCTGTTGACGGGTGCGCTTATTGGCCTTATAAACGCACTCGTTATTACCAAGCTGAAATTGGCGCCTTTCATTGCCACTCTTGGCATGAGCGTCATACTGACAGGCCTAGGATATGTATTCTGCAACGGGCTTGAGGTCGTAGGACTGCCTAACGAAATCTCAGCCATCGGCACATACCAGCTGTTCGGATTTATTGGCACAACGACGCTGGTGGCATTTCTAGTGTGCGGCGTGTTTGGCATTATACTCAGAACGACGCGCTTTGGCGTTCATACCTACGCTTACGGCAGCAACGCCGAGAGTACAAAGAGAGTTGGCATAGATTCGACAAAGCACCTTATACGCGTATATATGCTCTGCTCTGTTCTCGCGGCGCTTGCGGGCATGACTTTGGTATTCCGTTTTAAAACGGGTTCTCCCATCGCGGGGCAAAACGTAACGCTGTATGCAATTGCGGCATGCGTTATCGGTGGTACTTCCGTTATGGGCGGTACGGGCAAAATGACAGGCACGTTAATAGGATCGCTGATAATCTCTATACTTGTTACGGGCTTGGTTATGCTGGGCGTTCAGACTTACTGGCAGCAGGTGGCAACGGGTTTAATCATCATATTTGCGGTATATTCCGACCAGTTGCGCCGGCGCCGCGATATAACCGTCTAATAAATAAGGATATGATTTGGCTGTTACAGCCAATAAAATAATAAAACGGAGGAAAAGAAATGAGAAAAACAATAGTGCTGATACTGTCTCTGGTAATGTTGGTAGTAACGGCGTTTGCTGGATGTGCGCCAGCACCGGCTGCCGAATCGCAAGCTCCGACAAAATCGTCAGAACAGGTATCTCAGGCTACCGAAGCTCCCAGCGAATCGCCTTCCGAGGCTGCCGAGGAAGCAAAACACATCGTTTTCATCCAAGGCGTTGCCGGCGACGAGTTCTACATCACGATGGGCAAAGGCATCAAGGCAGCGTGCGATGAGGCCGGGTATACGCTTGAGATTCTAGGCGCTCCGAAGTGGGACTACACGTTGCAGACTCCTATCGTTGAGTCACTGGTAGCAAAAGCCAGTGAAATCGATATGGTCATCATAGCTCCCGTTCACTCCGATTCAATGATTGCGCCGATGAAGAAGCTTAAAGATGCAGGCGTTCCCATTATTACGGTTGACACGAATATAAACGACGACTCTATCGCGCTCTGCAACATTACTTCGGACAACCATCAGGGCGGCGAAATCGCTGCCGATATGCTGGCTCAGATGATAGGCAGCAAAGGCGAAGTTGCCGTAATGAACACAAACGTCGGCGTGACGACGACTGAAGCGAGAGCACAGGGATTCAAAGACCAAATAGCTTCGAAGTATCCCGATATCAAGATAGTCTCCGACGAATACTGCGAAGACGAAGCGGAAAAAGCGGCTTCGATAATTCAGGCTGCGGTTCTTAAGTATCCTAAAATCGCGGGTGTATTCGGCGTTAACCTGTACTCCGCTTTGGGCAGCGCTCAAGGCCTTGAATCCGCCAACATTGACATCCCGGTATTTAGCTACGACGCGGGTCCTGCTCAGATAGAATATCTTGAAAAGGGTGTCATCGATGCAACAGTTTGTCAGAAGCCGTACGAAATTGGCTCTCGGGCTGTAGAAGTTGCCAAAAAGTATTTTGCGGGCGAGACCAAGTTCGAAAACATCATGATCGATAATGTTGTAGCTACAACTGAGAACATGAATGATCCTGAAATCAGCAAGTGGTTCTACGTAGCGGAATAAGACATAAAAACGCAGCCGCTCAATGGGGAATTTCCCTCATTGAGCGGCTAAGGAATAAAAAGTTAAGCAAGCCGGAACCAAAACGGCCGACAATGTGATATTTTAGTTTTTTGGTCGATTCTGGAGTTTGATTGATATTTAATGAAAAGCTGATTAACCGCATGCTATCATTACTATTGGGCTTATGGGAGTACGGATTTCTTGGCAGCCTTTGCAATATAGCGATTGACAATACGGTTATACTGGGTGTAAAATCGCTTCTTCTGATTTATCGAAAATTGTGCCGCATGCTGGAATCAAGCTGTTAAAAGATTTATAATAACAATCGTATTATATGAGTTAAGTGAGGGTCATGTTGTATTATTTAGTTATTGATATAGGCGGCACAAAAACCTCCACAGCACTTATGACACAAGACGGCGTTATTGTGGACGATTATGTGTATACGCGCGATTCAAAGACATACTGCGGGGAAGACGCGGTGTATGAAAATTCACGAGATGCCATTGTTCATATTATTGACAGGTTTAATGTGTCAATGGACGATGTACTGGGCATCGGCGCAGGTTGCCCAGGGCCGCTTGATACAAAACGCGGCGTTATTATTCATGCGCCGCTTATGCGGTGGAAAAACTTTCCACTGACGGAGAGGCTGAAAAAAGATTTTAATAAGCCTGTAGCATTGGATAACGACTGCAACTTGGGCGCGCTTGCCGAACAGCGCAGCGGTTTGGCAAAGGGCTTTAAAGACGTAATATACATCACTGTCAGCACTGGCGTAGGCGCCGGCATCGTTATAAACGGGGAGATATACCATGGCAAATCGGACAGCGCCGGAGAGCTCGGGCATATATCTATCGAAGAGAACGGTAAGCAGTGTCCCTGCGGCAACCGCGGCTGCCTTGAGCTTTACTGTTCGGGAACGGCTATCAAGCAAATACTTACCGAAGACGCGAAAAAAGGTGTCAAGGCACTGGTATTTGATATGGCAGGCGGCGACGAAAACAAGCTTGACGGAAAGCTGCTTGCCGAAGCTGCGAGCAGGGGCGATAGCTACTCGATAAAGCTCTATAACAGGATAGGGCGGACGCTCGGCTTTGCGCTTACAAATGTGTTCAACATGTTTGATCCCGATATGGTCGTTATCGGCGGAGGCGTTTCAAAAAGCCACCGTTTTTTCCATGACGAGCTTTTGCACACATTAAAAAGCAGAAGCATAATTCACGTTTCAGATGAGCAGATCGTATATTCGGAGATGTGCGACCGTGTGGTTATTTACGGCGCTTATCACCTGATAAAAGAATTCGTTGAAAAAGGAGATTAAAATGCCACTGATTACATTAAGGGAGATACTCAAAGGTACAAGGGAAAACGGCTATGCCGTGGGAGCTTTCAACTTCAACAGCTATGAGGACGCCCAAGGCATTATAAACGGCGCGGTAGCTAAGAAGGCGCCCGTAATCGTTATGGCCAGCATGGGAGCGGTTAAATACATAGGATTGAAAACAACGGCATATATGATTAAAGGCATGGCGGAATCGGTGGATATTCCTGTCTGCCTGCATCTTGACCACGCTACTGATCATGAAATGATTAAGGCGTGTATAAACGCTGGTTTTACATCGGTAATGATAGACGCGTCGATGAAGAGCTATGAGGAGAACATCGCCGAAACGTCATCGATAGTGGAATATGCCTCAAAATTCGGCTGTTCGGTTGAAGCGGAACTCGGAAAAGTAGGCGGCAAGGAAGACAATGTGGGCACTGACGAGCGCGAAGCTGCTTTTACCAATCCGGCGGACGTGCCGCGCTTTGTGCGGGAGACAGGGATAGATGCTTTGGCTATTGCGATTGGCACAGTTCACGGGTTTTATAAGAGCGAACCGAAGCTCGACTTTGAAAGGCTGACGGCAATCGTTAAAGTCACCGATGTTCCGCTGGTGCTGCACGGCGGTACGGGCGTGCCTGTTGAAGACTTTAAAAGGGCCATAAAGATTGGAATGAGCAAGATAAATGTGGGTACGGAACTCAAAGCAACTTACGCCAAAGCTGTTCGTGATTCGCTTGCGGCTAATCCCAACGAGATAGACCCCCGCAAGTTCATGGGCGCAGTCAAAGATAAATGCAGCGTAGTTGTTCAGGAGAAAATAGACATATTTGGATGTGCTGACAGGGGATAATAAATGAAAATAGGTATCATCACGAGCGGCGGCGATTCGCCCGGCATGAATCCATGTATTGCGGGCCTTGTTAAAAACGCTCTTGCATTCGGTTACGAGGTCTGCGCGTTTGAATACGGGTTTGTGGGCATACGGGAAAACAGGATACGCAAACTTGGCTTGGAAGACGTTCACAGCATATATAAAATGGGCGGAACGATTTTGAAAACGGCACGTTTGCCCGAGCTTAAGAAGCGGGAGGTTCAGCAGGAACTGATAGACGTATTGCACGGCAACGGCATAAACGCGCTTATCGTGCTGGGCGGAGACGGTTCGTTTAAGGGGGCGGAAGTTTTATACTCGCTTGACTCCTCTATCAACTACATATGCATTCCTTGCACGATAGATAACAACATTTATAAAAGCGAATACACTTTGGGATTTGATACGGCTCTCAATAAACAGATGGAGTATATTGACGACATTATGGACACAGCGCTATCGCTGCCCGACCGTGTTTTTTTTGTGGAAACCCTTGGCGCATGGGATGGCTATCTTGCAATGAGCTCCACGCTGATGGGCATGGCCGACTACAGCGTGCTTGTGGAACGCGAAGTTTCAGACGATGAGATTGCCGACATTGTGCAGGCCGCGCTTGCGAAAAAACGCTTTTCACTTATCACATTCGCGGAAGGCACATACAGGATGTTTGATACCGCAGAATATGTCCGCAAGAAGCTAAATTGCTCGATCAAATGCAATCTGCTGGGTTATCAGCAGCGCGGTGGTTCGCCAACCGCAACGGAAAGGCTGCATGCGGCAGCTTTCGCAAAATATGCCCTAAAGGCGGTACATGAAGGCATTAAGAACAAGTATATCGCCTATCAGGGCGGAAAATATGTATATATCGATTTAAAGGAAGCGGTCAACAAAAAGGTATTCAACTGGTATGAACTTTAGGGGACTTTGTATCTTATGAAGGTACGCATTGAGAAAAATAAACGCACCGGTGATATATGCGTAGACTACAGCAAGGTGCGCCAAAGAGCTGAATACCGCTGCCGCTTGCTTGACGCCGTACTGTGCGAGTTATATGACGATATAATTGTGTATATTGATACAAATATGCGTATCGGACCGAGGTTTGACCGTGATTTAGACGGCTATCTCGAATGTTCCGGCTCCCGGTTTGTCTCTTCGGGCGTTGACGTAAGGCCAAGAAAATACTTTGGTATCAGCGTCGGCAGCCTTATTGTGGATAGGAGAAAGTCGAACGAGCGCGTTGTGGTATTTGAAGCGCCGCTTGGTTTTTTCTCGGAGGGCGCATTTGGCAGGCTTCTGGTCAACATGGACATAGCAGTGGGTATCGGGCGGCGTCGCAGCTTCGAGGAAGTGTGTCAGGCCTTTCTCGAGGATGCCGATGCCGTTATGTTCAATACCGACTGGTTTGAAAACTTTTTATATGATGCGGCAGGGTGCGGCATGCTGCGCAGCAGTCTTGACATATCTCAAGCCGCAGGCAATCTTGAGTTATAAAGGAGCTGTGTATGGCAGAAGTATGGACAATGGGCGAAATGCTCGTCGAAATAATGCGCCCCAAAGTTGGCATGGAGCTTTACAAAACAGGAGAATTCCTGGGCCCTTATCCGAGCGGTGCACCCGCGATATTTATCGACACGGTAGCGCGCCTAGGGCATACGTCGGGCATATTCGGCGGCGTGGGTAGGGATGATTTTGGCAAAAATATTTTGGAACGGCTGAAAACAGACGGCGTCGATATCCGTTTTGTAAATGAATCGGATGAGAATTCTACCGCAGTCGCATTTGTTACGTATTTTGAAGACGGCTCGCGCAAGTTCATATACCACATCGCCAACACGCCCGCGGTGCATCCAAAGCCTTTTTCGATTAGCGAAGTAGGAGATGCGAAATATTTCCACATAATGGGCTGTTCTCTTATGGCAAGCAACAGCTTCAAAGAAAAGATTTTGGATGCTGCTCGACAGTTTTTGAATAGAGGTGCCAAACTTTCGCTGGACCCCAACATACGTCCCGAACTGCTAGGACAACGCACCGTTGATGAAGTACTCGACGGATTGCTTAACCGCTGCTCCGTTGTGATGCCCGGTGTGGAAGAGCTTAAAATGCTGACCGGCAAAGATAGCGTGGAAGACGGCATAAAGACGCTGTTTTCCTATAAAACCATGGAAGTTGTTGCTCTTAAAAAAGGCAGCAGGGGGTGCACGCTTTACAGCCGGAACGAAAAGGCGGACATTGACGCGTATAAGATAGAGCAAGTCGATCCTACCGGAGCGGGCGACTGCTTTGACGCGGCGTTGCTGTGCGCGCTTATTGAAGGCAGGTCTCTGCGAGACGCAGGGAGGATGGCGTCGGCTGCAGGAGCGCTCGGAGCAATGAAGCAGGGGCCGATGGAGGGTGATATTAGCCCTGCAACTATTGCCGCTATGATGTACAACGATTAACGAAAGGAAAGACGCTATGAAAAAGCTGTTCGGCAACGAAATAAGCAAAGAATCGCTGATGAAAAGGATTGGGGATATTTCGCAGATGGCCGGGATCCGCACATACACGCTGCGCGAAGGGCGCGCGGAAGGCGTGAAAGCCGTCGATGTGCGCACGCTGGCGCTTAATTTCACGGTGCTTATGGACAGGGGTATGGACATCGCGTGGGCGGATTATAAGGGCACTCCGGTCTCTTATATATCAAATACCGGCGTTTGCTCGCCTTTCCTGTTCGAGGAGCCGGGAAAAGGCTTTTTGCGTAATTTTACCGCAGGCCTTTTAACGACATGCGGCCTGACAAGCTTCGGATCACCGTGCACGGACGCGGGCGAAGAGCTTGGGCTCCATGGCCGTATAAGCAACATACCCGCGGAAAACGAATCCGTTTATGCGGAGTGGGAAGGCGACGATTATGTGATGCGCATACGCGGCAAGATGAGGCAAAGCCGTGTTTTTGGCGAAAACTTGACGCTTACACGCGAAATTGAAACGCGGCTTTTAAGCGACAGCCTCTTTATTCGCGACACTGTTGAAAACTGCGGCTTTTCCGTACAACCGCTTATGCTGTTATATCATATCAATTTCGGATATCCGATTGTTGACAAGGACACCGTTCTCGTTCAGTCAAAAACAAACGTAAAAGCGCGCGATGCAGAAGCCCAAAAAGGTATCAACGCTTTCAACGTTTTCAGCGATCCTGTTCCGGATTACAAAGAACAGGTATTCTATCATGATATGGAACCGGACACGGACGGATTTGTTACGGCATGTCTGTTTAATAAGAACTTGGGTGAAAACGGCCTGGGTTCCTATGTGCGTTTCAACAAGAATCAGCTTCCGCTGATGTGCGAATGGAAACAAGTGGGCGAAGGCGAATATGTTGTCGGCTTAGAGCCCAGTACAGCTTACCCGGAAGGCCGGGCGCAGGCGAGAAAAGACGAGCAGCTTCTATTTTTAAAGCCGGGAGAAAAGAAAGACTTTCAAATTGAAATAGGCATTATCGATAGCATCGATAGGCTTAAAATATAAACTATTCGGCGTCCAATTTTCTGTAGCGAGCGGTAAAAGAGAAAACGTCCTCTGGTACTTTCTTTTCTTTTGGGCCTCCGACTGAAGAGAATCGGTCGTAAATTTACTTGTTTTCGTAAATCCCTAAGCTTAACCCCGCATTGGCGGGGTTTCAGACTGTCAATAAAGCTAAAAAATATCATTCGTGGGCAAGGCGGGCTTTGCCCGCGCAGCCCACACCTTGCGGTTTTGCGCCGTTTCGAGCTTGCAAGGAACAAGCAAAAACCGGAAAACGTCGGAAAACGGAAGGTTTTTCGACAAGCTGCAACCCCGCATTGGCGGGGTTTTTAAAGACTGTTTTCCCTTTCAAGCAGCTTGAAAGCGCATTCTTCCAGCAGCCCAAGCTCGCTGAGAGCCTGCGCAACGGAATAACGGCGTCTGAAATCCTTCGTGCAAAGCAGCGCGTTCCTGAGCCTTTCATGTGATATGCCCGCCTGAGAGGCCTTGGTGGGCATGCCGAACCGCTCGAAGCATTTTATCACCTGTTCCGCTTCCGGCAATATCGCCGCATCCTTTATATACTGTTCATGATAGGCGGCAAGCGCGTCGATACGCCGCTCGTTTTCAGGCCAGTCAATATACCATTCTTCGTTTGCTTCCATAATGTCTTCTCCGGCGCCCGGCGGATAACACGCGCAGATATAGTCTTTCTTCTGCTGCCGCGTCATGCGCGAGATCCGAACTCTTTCCTTGTCGATACGTCTCAAGTCGGCGTTCTTGAGCATCTCATGAAAATAAAGGCAGTATATGAAGCCGATGCCCACACAAATACCGTGCGACGGAACGGGGCTTCCGCCGCAGGCGACATGCATCATGTCCCAATAATGCGCCATATTGTGCTCCACAGAAGCCACCGGGCGCGTATTTTTCACGATCAGTACGGTCAGTCCCGCAAGAATCAGCGCTTCAATCAGCGCTTCCATGCCTTCTTCCGTCCGCGAAAGAATATCATCGATATGCGATGCACATTTATCCAGCGCCATCATCAAAAGCTCGCCGCAAAGCGGGCAGAACACTTCGCCCGCCGCAACGCTCCCCAGCTTCCAGTCCACAAGCACGCCGTACTTGGCCATCAGATCGCCCACGCCCGACGCCTGCATCAGCATCGGCGCCGTGGCCAGCACCGCCGGATCGAACATGATGAGCCTTGCGGCTTTGCCATATTTGCTGATTTTCATGCCGCCGATCATCATTGATGATGTGATTGACGTATATCCATCCATCGACGCCGCCGTACCGAAAACCGCAAAAGGCTTGTCCGCCATATGCGCGCTGTACCTCGTCAAATCCGTCACAACGCCGGAGCCGACCGAAATCAAAAAGTCAACGTCGTCTTTCACATGTGAAACGATGATATCGGCCATTTCTGGCGTGGGTTCCACATTGTCTCCCGGCAAAACGAAGACGCGGCAATTCAGCCCCGCGTTTATCAGATTTTGCTGCAGCTTTGCGCCCGCCAGCCGGTATGTGGTATTATCCGCCACAAGCAGTGCGTTTTGTCCAAGGCCGCTGTCTTTGATGCATTCCGCGCATGTGTCGAGCAGTCCGGTTCTGATATAGATATCCATATCGGGTATCGTATGGTCGTGCGCGCAGCCGCAGCGCAGATTTTCTATGATCAGCTTGCCGTTTTTCTTTATCAAATCAAAATGCTTCATATCTTTTACTCAGTCTTCCAATTCGAATATCCACATTTCGGCATCCGCGTCGGACGGCATACGCCAGTCGCCGCGCGGCGAAAGCGACACGCTTCCCACTTTCGGGCCGTCCGGCATGCATGAGCGCTTAAACTGAGATGTGATGAACCGCCTGTAGAACATCTTCAGCTGTTCTTTGATCTGTTCCTCCGTATATTCGCTGAATGCATGAACGGCAAGCAGCAATATCTTTTTCGGAGTCATCTGAAAACGCAGCATGTAATACATAAAGAAGTCGTTCAGCTCGTAAGGCCCTATCTGCTTTTGCGTATCCTGGCGCTCCGCGCCCTTCTCCGGCGGGAGCAGCTCCGGCGAAGGCGGTATTGCGACGATCTCTTTTGCAATGGGGCCCAAAACCATATCGTCGCGCGATACATACAGCACGATTTCTTTGATCAGCGTCTTGGCGACACCGCCGTTGACGTTATACATGGAGATCTGATCGCCCGCGTATGTGCAGAACCCGAGCGCCAGCTCCGACAGATCGCCCGTTCCCACCACAATGCCGCCAAGCTGGTTGGCCAAATCCATGAGCACCTGCGTGCGCTCGCGCGCCTGCGCGTTTTCATATGTGACATCCGCTTGCCCGCTGTGCCCCAAGTCCTGAAGATGCGCCTTTGCCGCATTAACGATGCTAATTTCCCTCAGCGTTGCACCGACGGCGGTCACAAGCCGCCTTGCAAGGCTCTGCGTGGCTTCGGTGCTCCCGAACCCGGGCATCACCACACCCACCACGGCGTCCTTGCCAAGCCCCGCTCGCACCGCCGCCTCGACTGCCACCATCAGCGCAAGCGCCGAATCAAGCCCGCCGGATACGCCGATCACCATATGCTTCGAGCCGGTATGCCGCAGCCTTCGCTCAAGCGCCGTCACCTGTATTTGAAAGACCTCGCGGCAGCGCGCGTCGCGCTCGGCGGCGCCGCCCGGCACAAACGGCATCTTGTCGATATGCCTGAATCGAGGCGCTGTGAAGCCGGCTGAAAAAGCGACTCGACGGTATGGACGCGCCGGTTCGCCCGACGCATATGTGTTCTTGAGTATGCGGTCATGAATCAATCGGTGAAGGTCGATTTCCGTCACCGTCATATGCTTTTCAAACGTGATCGTGTCTGACACAGCGATCAGATAGCCGTTTTCCGCTATCACACTGTGACCGCCGAACACCATGTCCGTCGTGGATTCGCCGGGACCAGCCGAAACATAGACATAGCCGGTCGCAAAACGTCCCGATTGGTGCTTGATCATTTCGGCACGGTATTCGCTTTTTCCGGCAAGCTCGTTGCTGGCGGATATGTTGACAGTGACCGTTGCGCCCGCCATCGCCTGATACGCATGAGGCGGAAACGGTACCCACAAATCCTCGCACAGCTCCACACCAATCACAAGCTCCGGTATCTGCGGACTTTCAAACAGAATGTCCATGCCAAAAGGGACCTCCTGCCCCGCCAGATGAATGGTCTGCTCATTGATGTGGATGCCCGACGTAAACCAGCGCTGCTCATAGTATTCCGAATAATTGGGCAGATACGCTTTCGGCACCACGCCGAGAAGCTTTCCCGACTGAAATATGACGGCGGTATTATAGAGCTTATCGCCGGCATATACCGGCATGCCGGCCACAACAAGCGTTTTTGTGTTTCCGGTCTCCTCAAGCAGCCATGCCAGATGCTTTTCGCTCTGCTCCATCAGGCTTCTCTGCCGAAAGAGATCCCCCAGCGTATACGACGTGATGCACAGTTCCGGGAATGCCGCAACAGCCACATTCTGCGCATCCGCCTCTTTGACCATCTCGGCAATGCAAGAAGTATTCTTTTTGATATTGCCAACCGTCACCTCCGGCACAGCCGCGGCGACTCTGACCAATCCCGTATTCATCGTATCCTCCATCGCTCACTTTCTATTGCGTTTCAAGAGCGGTATAGTTGACAAGATTCCATTTGCTCATCAGCGTTTCCAGCGTGCCGTCCTTTTGCATGGCTGCAATCGTGTCGTCAACCGCTTCCGAAAACAGCCCGAGCGATTCCTTGATCATCACGCAGTAATCGTTTGGCATAAACCGTTCCGGAAGCATCAGCATACCTGGCTTTCCGTACTGCGTCAGTGCGGTTTCACTGGAACACACGGCGCTGACGAATCCCTTGCGCAGCGCTTCAACCGCTTCGGGATAAGACGCATATACTTTGACATTGGCCTCGATATCGAGTTCTTTTAAATAGTCCGACATCTTCGTGTCCGTTTCAGCGCTCTTTTTTTTCTCGCTTTTCTGAGCATGCATCGTTCCCTGAACGATGCCGATCGTCCCGCCCGAAAGCTGCTGCATGCTCGATATCTTATCCTCCATCACCAAAAAAGCGGAACCGTCTGAAAAATAAGGCGTCGAATATACGATGCCGCTCTGCTTCAAATATGTGGCCGCGCCCAGCGCAAAATCAATCTCCCCTTTTTTCAGAAAAGCCGTCCGCGTTTCGGTATTCACATTCACATATTGAATCAGCATATCGGCGCCGAGCAAACGCCGCACGATCTCGTCGGCCACATCTTTTTCAAAACCCTCAAACTCCCCCGTGTCGTCGTTATATGTGCAGAGCTTGTTTAAATCGCCGCGCAGGCCGATCTTGATCAGTCCCGCCTGTGCGGCTTGGCTGACGGCGCTTTGCTTTTTTGCTTCATGTCCCGTTGATGAGAGTATCAGCAAAACGGCCGCGATAACAACAGCCGCCGCCGCTAAGCCGGCAAAGATCCTGAAATGCCGCGGTTTTATGATCAGATAGCGTTTTTTCCTATGCTTCAATACCATTACCTCAGAAAGCTGGTAAAATAAAGGCCGTCGGGCAGGATATGACGGGGTTTCCGTGATAAAACACGGGAGAGGTTAAGGCCTCTCCCGTATCGCCGGCATATTCCTTCAACTCGTTAAGCCCCCTCTACACGATCGCAAATCTTTTGCGTTTTGAAGGAATACGCATATTTCGCGGTATATTCACGACCGCTGTCTTGTACGTCGCTATCACACCGAATTGTACAACATGTGGTATACGATTGCAATAGCCTCTACAAAAATTTGTATTCCTTCTATTCCTATCCGATTCAGTTTTCAAAGGCCGGAGGCGTTAAACCGTGTCGTCCTCTTCGTCATCGTGCGGAACGAGCGCCGCCGAAACCACTTTTGTGTTTTCGTCCACGTTCATGAGCTTAACGCCCTGCGTGTCGCGCCCGAACACGGAAATTTCGCTGACGCGCGTACGGATGATCACGCCCGCATCGTTGATAATGATGATATCCTCGCTGCCGTCCACAATGCCAATCGCGCACATATTGCCCGTTTTTTCCGTCACCTTGAGCGTTTTTAAACCGATGCCCGCGCGTTTCTGCACCTTATATTCGGATATCGGCGTGCGTTTGCCGTAACCGTTCTCGGTGATAACAAGTACGTCGCAGTCCGGACGGACTACTCCCATGCCCACCACAGAGTCGCCGTCTCGCAGCGAAATCGCCCGAACACCCATCGCCGTACGGCCCATATCGCGCACATCCTCCTCCGCAAACATCACGGACATGCCCTGCGCCGTGCCGATAATCAGCTCGTCCTTGCCGCTCGTTTCACGCACGCTGATCAGTTCGTCTCCGTCCCTCAACCCTATCGCAATCAATCCGTTCTGTCGGATATTCTTAAACTCGCTGACCGACGTTTTTTTGATGTATCCGTTCCTGGTCGCGATCACAAGCATCGTATCGTCCGAGAAGTCGGTAATCGGAAATACGGCGGATACCTTTTCGTTCGCGTCAAGCTGCAAGAGATTGACAATCGCCATGCCTTTGGCCGTGCGTCCCGTTTCGGGCAGATCGTAGCACTTGCGGCGGTAAACCTTTCCCTGGTTTGTGAAGAACAGAAGATGCGCGTGTGTGGATGTGACCATCACATGCTCCGCAAAATCCTCCTCGCGCGTGGAGAGTCCGGTTACGCCCTTGCCGCCGCGCTTCTGTGTGCGATAAGCGTCCGAGCGGATGCGTTTGACGTAGCCGAAGTGCGTCAGCGTTACCACCATCTCCTCTTCCTGTATCAATTCATCCATGTCGATATCGTCCGCGCTGAACGTGATCTCCGTCCGCCGTTCGTCCGCATATTTATCTTTGATTTCAAGCATCTCTTCCTTGATGATATCAAGCACCATCTGCGGCGTGGCAAGCACCTTGTTCAGATATGCGATGCGCTCAAGCAGCTTTTCATATTCGGCTGTGATCTTATCGCGTTCAAGCCCCGTCAGCCTTTGCAGACGCATATCAAGTATGGCCTGCGCCTGCTTTTCGGACAGCCCGAACCGCGTCATCAGGCCGTCTCTCGCGGTCGGCACGTCGGGCGATTTTTTAATCAGATCAACAACTTCATCAATATTGTCAAGCGCGATGATAAGGCCTTCCAATATATGCGCACGCGCTTCGGCTTTTTCAAGCTCAAACCGCGTGCGTCTGACAATCACCGTTTTTTGATGCTCGATGTAATGATAAAGCAGCTCTTTGAGATTCAATACCTTTGGCTGGCCGTCCACAAGCGCAATCATAATGACGCCGAACGTGTCCTGCATCTGCGTATGCTTATAGAGCCTGTTTAAAATCACGTTGGCGTTGACATCGCGCTTTAGTTCAATCACGATGCGCATGCCGCGCTTGTCGCTTTCGTCACGGATGTCGGATATGCCTTCAATATGCTTATCCTGCACGAGCTCGGCAATGCGCGTTATGAGCGCCGCCTTATTGACCTGATACGGGATCTCACTGACGATAATGCGCTGACGCCCCGCCTTGAACTCCTCGATCTCCGCTCTGGCGCGCACGCATATCTTGCCGCGCCCCGTATGATACGCCTGCGTGATGCCCGCCGTACCCATCACAATGCCGCCCGTCGGGAAATCCGGGCCTTTGATATGCTGCATCAGCGTCTGAACGTCCGCGTCCGGGTCGTCTATCAGACACACCGTTGCGTCGATCACTTCTCCAAGGTTATGCGGCGGGATGTTCGTGGCCATGCCCACCGCAATTCCGCCAGAGCCGTTGACAAGCAGATTCGGAAACTTGCTGGGAAGCACCGTGGGCTGCATCAGCGTTTCATCAAAGTTCGGATAGAAATCCACCGTATCCTTTTCAAGATCGCGCAAAAGCTCCATTGAAATCGGCGAGAGCCGCGCTTCCGTATAACGCATCGCGGCGGGAGAGTCTCCGTCCACACTGCCGAAGTTGCCGTGGCCCGAAACGAGCAGATACCGCGTCGAAAAATCCTGCGCCATGCGGACCATCGCCATATACACCGCCGAATCGCCGTGCGGATGGTATTTGCCGAGCACGTCTCCGACGATACGCGCCGATTTTCTAAAAGGCTTGTCCGGCGTGTTGCCGAGCTCGCTCATCGAATAGAGAATACGCCGGTGAACCGGCTTTAAGCCGTCGCGCACATCCGGCAGCGCGCGGTTGATAATTACCGCCATCGAATAAGAAATGAACGACGTCTTCATTTCTTTTTCAATATCAATCATCTGTATCGGTTTTCTTTTGTCGTCCAATGCCGTCCACCCCTTAAATGTCCAAATTCATCACAAGCTTGGCGTTCTGTTCGATGAACTCCCGTCTCGGCTCCACCGCATCGCCCATGAGTATGGTGAATATCTCTTCCGCGTCGATTGCGTTTTCGATCGTTACCTGAAGCAGCGTTCTGTTTTCGGGATTCATCGTCGTTTCCCAGAGCTGCTCGGGGTTCATCTCTCCAAGGCCTTTGTAGCGCTGTATCGTCACGCCGTCTCGGCCGATTTCATTGAGGTATTTTTCAAGCGCCTCGTCGCTGTATATGTACTTCTCCGTCTTGTTTTTGGACACCTTGTAAAGCGGCGGCTGCGCGATATACACATGCCCGCCTTCAATCAGCTCGCGCATATAACGGTAGAAAAACGTCAAAAGCAGAATGCGGATATGGCTGCCGTCCACATCGGCGTCGGTCATGCAGATGATCCGGTTATACCGGAGCTTCGTCACGTCAAACTCATCGCCGATTCCCGCGCCGAACGCCGTTGCCATCGTTTTGATTTCGTTGTTCGTGAGCGCTTTATCCTGCCGCGTTTTTTCGACGTTCAGTATTTTCCCGCGCAGCGGCAGTATCGCCTGAAACCGGCGGTCACGCCCCTGTTTGGCGCTGCCGCCCGCGCTGTCCCCCTCCACAATGAATATTTCGCATTTGGAGGCGTCGCGCTCGCTGCAGTCCGCCAGCTTGCCGGGCAGAGACGCGCTTTCAAGCGCGGATTTTCGCCTTGTGAGCTCGCGCGCTTTTCTTGCCGCCTCGCGGGCGTGCCTTGCAATCAGGCATTTGTTGAGTATCTCTTTCGCGGTGGCGGGGTTTTCCTCAAGAAACGCCCTCAGTCCGTCGGCAAGCGCCGCGTCCACAAGCGGCCTGACCTCGCTGTTTCCAAGCTTCGTCTTCGTCTGCCCTTCAAACTGAGGCTCGCAGATTTTGACACTGATCACAGCCGTCAGCCCTTCGCGGATATCCTCGCCGGAAAGGTTTTCGTCCTTTTCCTTGATCATGCCGAAACGCCGGGCATAATCGTTCATCACGCGCGTCAGGCCCGACTTAAAGCCCATCAGATGCGTGCCGCCCTCATGCGTGGGGATGTTGTTCGCGTACGTGAAAATGTTTTCGTTATACGAATCGTTGT
>JAJUJH010000197.1 GCA_029265435.1 Clostridiales bacterium | reverse complement strand
GTATAGGCCGGCTTCCAGCCCAGTTGCGCCGTGAGTTTGGTATTGTCAATCGCATAGCCGCGGTCATGGCCCAGCCGCAATTCCACGTGTCGAATCAGATACTCGGGTTTTTCCAGCGTTTTGAGTATCAGACGCACGATCTCAATATTCGTCTTCTCATTGTTGCCGCCTATATTGTATACCTCGCCCGGCTTTCCTTTTTCAAGCACAGCAAGAACGGCGCTGCAATGATCGCTGACATGCAGCCAGTCTCTCACCTGCAGACCGTCTCCGTAAACGGGAAGCGGTTTTGATTGGCGCGCGTTGCTTATCATCAGCGGAATCAGCTTTTCGGGGAACTGACAAGGGCCGTAATTGTTTGAACAGCGTGTGATGTTGACCGGCAGCCTATAGGTTTTGTGATAAGCGCGCACCAGCAAATCCGCCGATGCTTTGCTCGCCGAGTACGGACTGTTTGGCGCAAGCGGCGTCGTTTCGGTAAATCTGCCCGTATTGCCGAGCGCTCCGTAAACCTCATCCGTTGAAATCTGAATGAATTTTACACCGTTCCTGAATACCGGATACCCTTCGGCGTCATTGCCCCTTTGCCATCCCGTCTTTGCCGCATCGAGCAGACATTGCGTTCCCAGCACATTGGTCTTTATGAATATCTCAGGATCTTTGATGCTTCTGTCCACATGGCTTTCCGCCGCAAAATTGACGACATAATCAAAGCGGTACGTCTCAAACAGCATATCCAAAAGCGCCCTATCCGTGATATCTCCTTTCACAAAAATATGCCGCTCGCTGCCCTCAAACTCATTCAGGTTCTCAAGATTGCCCGCATATGTCAGAGCGTCAAGATTCACAATTGTCCAATCGCTTCGCACATCCGCAACGTATTTTATGAAATTGGAGCCGATGAACCCCGCTCCGCCTGTTACCAGCACTTTTTTCATATTCCACCTCAATCAAAACGCGTAACCCGCTTCTCTGAGAGCCGGATACGTTTTGTCTTTTTCAGATAAAATGATGTCCATACCGTCGGACGGCCAATTGATGCCGATATCAGGGTCATTATATATGATGCCCGCGTCAAACTCGGGATGGTAAACCTGAGTGCACTTGTATGTAAAAACCGCTTCTTCGGATAATACGAGATAACCGTGTGCAAAGCCTTCGGGAATATACAGCATGCGCTTGTTTTCATCCGACAGTATTTCGCCCACATATTTGCCGTATGTCGGCGAGCCTTTCCGCAGATCGACGCCCACATCGAACACCATGCCCGAAACCACGCGCACAAGCTTGCCCTGGGGAAAACGCGTCTGCAGATGCAGCCCGCGCAGCACGCCCCTTTTCGACATGGACTGGTTATCCTGCACAAATGTCATGGACAGCCCCGCTTCAGAAAAAACGTCTTGCCGGTACGTTTCCATAAAATATCCGCGGGCGTCGCCGAATATCTGCGGCTCAATGATCACCAAATCCTTGATGGCCGTTTCTATCACGTTGATTTTAGCCATTTCTGCTCTCCCTTTCGGCCAGCATATATAAATATCGGCCGTAAGCGGTTTTAAGCAGAGGCTCCGCAAGTGTTTTAAGCTGTTTTGCACCGATATATCCCATACGGAACGCGACTTCTTCAATGCAGGCGATATATAGCCCCTGCCGTTTCTGTATGGTCTCCACAAAGTTGCCCGCCGCAATCAAATCGTCCTGTGTTCCCGTATCGAGCCAAGCGATTCCGCGTCCGAACACCTCAACGCTGAGCAGTCCTTCTTGCAAATAAGCTCTGTTGACATCCGTGATTTCAAGTTCGCCGCGCCAGGACGGCTGAATGCGCTTGGCGATACGCACCACGTCGTTGTCATAAAAATAAAGTCCGGGTACCGCCAGGGTCGATTTCGGGCTTTTGGGTTTTTCCTCTATGGATACCGCCCTGCCTTGCTTGTCGATCTCCACAACGCCGTAAGCGCTCGGATCGTTGACGTTGTATCCGAAAATCACAGCGCCCTTTTCCAGCTTCGCCGCGCGCTGCACAAGCTCCGAAAAACCGTTTCCGTAGAATATGTTGTCGCCGAGCACCAACGCGCACGCATCGCCGCCGATAAAATCCTCGCCAATGATAAACGCTTCGGCGAGTCCGTTCGGCGCGTGCTGCACAGCGTACGAAAACCGCATGCCCAGATGCTCGCCGTTTCCGAAAAGCTTCTCAAAGAAAGGCAAGTCTCCCGGCGTGGAAATGATAAGAATATCTCTGATACCCGCCAGCATCAGAGACGCGAGCGGATAATAGATCATCGGCTTGTCATAGACGGGCAGAAGCTGTTTTGACACCGCTTTTGTGATCGGATAAAGCCGAGTGCCGGAACCGCCTGCCAATATAATGCCTTTCATCGTCAACTCCTTTTTATTTCACTTTCGAGGTATTCCTTCAGCGATTCTTCCCAATGCCGGAAAACGTTCTTGCCGATGCGTTTTAACTCCGCGTTTTCCAGCACGCTCCATGCGGGTCTTTTTGCGGGGCGTACAAATTCCTCGCTTGACACAGCGGTCAGATCCACGCACAGTTCCGCGATCTCAAAAATCTTCTTCGCGAACTCATACCAGCTGCATCGGCCTTCGCATGTCGCGTGATACAGCCCGTAAGCGCCTGTTCCGATAAGACTGCAGATTGCATTTGCCAGATCGACGGTTGACGTGGGCGAGCCGATTTGATCGTTGACTACGCGTACGGCGCCTTTGCCGGCAAGCCGCAGCATCGTCCGCACAAAGTTATTTCCGTCGCCATAAAGCCACGCGGTGCGCAGTATGTAATGCTTTTTTGCGGACTGCCGGACGAACCGTTCGCCGGCAAGCTTTGTTTTGCCATAGGCCGTCACGGGTATACATTCGTCGTCTTCAACATACGGCCGCGGCGATCCGTTTACAATAACGGGCTCTCCGCTGAATACATAATCGGTTGAGATATGGACGAGTTCAATCCCTTTGCTTTCACATATTTCCGCTAATATTTTCGGCCCCAGCGCATTGATTCGGTATGCGTTGTCCGTTTCCGTTTCCGCCTGATCCACATTGGTATACGCGGCGCAATTGACGACTGCCGTCGGAGAGACTTCCAGAATC
>JAJUJH010000040.1 GCA_029265435.1 Clostridiales bacterium | reverse complement strand
TTGAGATCGTCCGCGTCGAACGGCTTTTCCGTGTCGAAATCGTAATAAAAGCCGGTATCGATCGCCGGGCCGATCGCGAGCTTGACGCCCGGGAAAAGCCGCCTGACCGCCTGCGCCATCACGTGCGCCGCGGTGTGCCGCAGCGCCTTTTTGCCCGCTTCGTCCTCAAACGTCAGTATCTCAAGGCGGCAGTCGCCTTCAATCGCCGTGTTCAAATCATGTACGGCTCCGTCGATTCTGGCGGCCAGCGCTTTTTTGGCAAGCTTGCCCGATATGCTTTTTGCCACGTCCAGCGCGCTGACGCCCTTTTCAAATTCCCTTGATTCTCCGTCAGCCAGTGTAATCTTCATGATCGTTCCTCTTTTCCTTGTTCAAATAAAAAAACCATGTGCAAAACGGCACATGGGACGATTTTCACCGCGGGTCCACCCATCTTCCATAAGATTATGGCGCTTGATTCGGCCGATACGGGAGCCATCCCATTCTTAAGCGAAGGTGGTTTCATCTTTTGCGGCGCACGGCACATTTCCAGCCCATGATGCGCGCGTCTCTTGAATGCGCTTTGGGCAAAAGACTACTTGTCTTCGGTCATTTCCGATTATATGCCAGACATGCCCCGTCTGTCAATCTCACGATCGGATCATAAAAGGTTCGCACGTCCGCCGGACGTCCGCCCGTCGAGCTTCACTTTGTAAACGATGCCTTGAGCCGTTCTGAAAACGCCGATCAGTATCGAGACGATGCCGAGGAACAGCACGTGATCGATGCTCAGCAAAAACGGCAGCAATATGAGAGCGATACCGATCAGAAGGAGCAGAGCGCTGACGCGTGCTTTTGATTTGTTTTCGTCCTGACGCGCGTGGATCAGCCCGAACAGTCCGAAAATGATGAACCAGCTCGAAAGTATCACGCCGAGCAGTGCCGGCGAGCTTTTGATGATGACAAGGAGCAGGAAAAGGACCGCGTCAAGCATCGCGTGGACGAGAAACGGCACAAAATACCGATTGTCACTTCTGTATGAGTAAGCCTTGGCAAAATTGAAAATACTGAAGCCAAGCACGCCGACGGCCAGCAAAAAAGTGAGCGCGCTCAAACTGGTTTGAGGCGAAACAAGCAGATAGATGCCCGCCGCCAGTATGACAAGCCCCGTTGCCGAAACCAACCACCAAGGTAGTATTTTTTCTTTCATATCCGGACAAAACGCTCCTCTCTGTCCAAACAAGGATTGAATACTGTCTGCCACAATAATACCACCAAAACGCCGCTAAAAACAACAGCGTTTCGGGCTTTCACTTCACTTTTTCAGAAGCCTTCGCCCATCACCTCTTTGACGTCCGCCACAATGACGAACGCTTTTTCGTCGATGCTTTTGACAATGCGCTTCAGTTTTGCGCCTTCCGTATGCCACCGAAGCACGCAGAGCAGCACCTGCTTCGGCGCGCCGCTGTAAACGCCTTTGGCGGTGATCGCCGTCACGCCGCGGCTCAATCTTTCGATAATGGCCCTTGCGATCTCGTCGTTTTTATCGGATATGATATAAAACGCTTTCGAGACCGACAGCCCCACCGTGATCACTTCGATGAGTTTGGACGATACGTACAGCGAGGCGATGGCGTATAGCGCCGCCTGCGGTTCAAACACAAATCCCGCCGCGGAAATCACGACAAAGTCGATGCCGAAAACAAAAGCGCCGATGCCGACGTGCTTGAAACGGGAGGTCAGCATTTTCGCCGCCATATCGGTGCCGCCCGTGCTGCCGCCGCAGCGCACCACAACGCCGATTCCCGCTCCCATCAAAACGCCGCCGTACACGCAGCCCAAAAACATGTCCTGAGAAGCCGGCACCGGGACAACCTCGGCAAGAAGCGAATACAGCGCGAGCGCGTAAGCCGTCCGGATGGCAAAGCTCCTGCCCGCAAACCTGTAGCCGAGTACAAACAGGGGGACGTTGAGCGCGGCGATCGTGATGCCGAGCGGAAAACAGAACAAGTGATAGAGTATCGTCGCGATACCGCTGATTCCTCCCGCCGCGATTTTATTGGGCACCAGAAAAAGGTTGAGCCCGCATACGGACACAGCCACGCCGGCCGTGATGAGCAGATAGTCTTGAATGCGCCGGTTCATCGCGCCTCCTTTTTGCCGCCGTATCCGCGCGGGGCGTGAAAAAGCGGAAGATGATGTTCTTCCGCTTTAGTCTTCCTCGACAGGCTTCGATTTATCAAACCCCATACTGATGGAAATGGCTTCGTCGATGCGAAGCATATCCTTTTCGCTTAGCCGTCCTACCTTTTTGATCAGCCGGGTCTTGTCAATCGTTCTGATTTGTTCAAGCAGAACCACGCTTTTTTCCGCAAGCTTATCATTGTCGATAATGATATGCGTGGGAAGGCGCGCTTTGCCAAGATTGGACGTTATGGCTGCCACGATCACCGTCGGACTGAACCGGTTTCCGGTGTCGTTTTGTATCACAAGCACTGGGCGAATGCCGCCTTGCTCAGATCCGGTAACGGGGTTTAAATCCGCGTAAAAAATATCTCCTCGCTCTATCATATCCCACCCCGCATATGCTGTTTTGGTTTCCCATACTATCATATGAGCCTGAGCGGCTTTGTGTTAGCGCGGCGGCGTTTGAAAAAATCGGGGCAGGGCATGGCGCTTTTTATTGAAGCGCCGGCGGGCATCCTCCGGCACCGCATGATTTTATTTGAGCAGTTCGGACGCGTTTTGACCGAGTATGGCCTGCTTGTCCTCAAACGGCAGGTCGAGCCTTTCGATCATATCGATTTCTTTGCCCGCGTGCGTCCAGGGCGAATCCGAGCCGAACAGCACCTTTTCCGCGCCGTGCTTTTTGATCATGCGCGCCATGCCTGCGTCGCGGAGCGCATAATGCGAATAGGAGGTGTCGATATAAAGGGGCAGGCCGAGCAGAAGCTCCTCCGCATCGCGCCACAGCGCATGGCCTCCCATGTGCGCGGCCACCAGCTTGAGCCCCGGCACGTTTTGGACGACGCGCTTGAGCATCAGCGGCGTGCAGCGTATGGGGGCGGGCATGCCGATGTCCCAGCCCGCGTGCAGCAGCACGATAAGGCCGATATCCCTGAGCACCTCGTAAAGCGGCATCATTCTTTTTTCGTCCGCGTAAAACCCCTGATAATCGGGGTGGAGCTTGACGCCCTTAAAGCCGTCTTTCTTGAGCTGCCGCGCCGCGTCGATAAAGCGGGGGTCGTCCGGATGCAGCGAGCCGAAAAAGACCGCCTGTTCGCTCGTCAGGCTTTTTGCCCATTCGTTGATGACGGGCGCTTGAGACGGCTTGGTTGCCACAGGCTGCACCACGAACCGATCGACGCCGCATGAATCCATAAACGCTTTGAGACCGCCGAATGTGCCGTCGTGAAGCGCATGGATATGCGCGTTTTTTTCAAGCTTGCCGACTGCGGCGGGCGCAAGCGAATCGACAAAGCAATGCGTGTGAAAGTCGATAACCATTTTTGTATCTCCGAGATGTGATACCGTTATTCTACACTATTCGGCCCCATATGAACAGCTTGCGCAATAAAAAATGTTTAACAATGGCAATTATGCTTTATATATGATAAAAATTAACGACATCCAAGGGGGACAATGGCAAATGGAAAAAACGGGCGAGTCTTTTCAGTATGACTTAAGAAAAGCCGACCTTGTGAATTTAATCGTCATCATGGCGCTTTTGGCCATCGTGATTGAGCAGGCGGTCATGAGAGCCGAGAGCGTTTTATCGGATGTGATCAGCGCTTTGTTTGTGGCGCTGCTCGTATTTATCAATTTCCGCTGGACGCCCCGCCGGTTTTTAAAATCGCTGCTGTTTGGCGTGATTCCGGCGCTTGCCGTATGCGCGAATATTGTGATGAATCCGTTTGGCGTGGACAGGCATTACATGCTTCTGATGACGGTTGTGGTGGTGGCGCTTTATTTCAACAGCCGGCTTGTGCTCGTTTACGGAGGCATACTCAACGCGCTGTGCATTGCCGTATATATCATAGCGCCCGTCAACTTCATCGGCGAAAGCTCCGGGATCGTCTTTTTTCTGTCGGACTTCTTTATTATGAATGCGGAGATCGTCGTTTTGTATTTTCTCACAAAGGGGGGGAGCAAGCTGCTTGAAAGTATGCGGAGAAACAACGACGAAGTCGGCAAGCTTTTGGCGCAGCTTCGGAAGGTGAACGAGAATGACAAAAAGCAGATGGATTATCAGAAAAACGAAGCGAGCAAGCTGCTGATCAGCCTAGGACGGCTTTCTGAGGGCGAGCTGGACTGCCGTTTTGAAGTGGACGCGCCGGATGGCGGCACTGACGAGGCTTACGAAATATTCAAAAACATTGCGGATAAGCTTGAGGAAAGCGTCGGCATCATCAAAGAGTATATATCGGAAATGTCGTCGGTGCTTGGCGAGATCGCTAAAGGAAACCTGCGGCGCACAATCGGCTCCGAATTCAAAGGCGATTTCGCGGCCCTCAAGAACGACATCAATTCCATTGTGCTTTCGCTCGGCAATATGCTGACAGGGATCAACGAGGCGGCGGAACAGGTGGCGTCGGGTGCGAAACAGGTATCGGAGGGGAGCCTGTCGGCGTCCCAAAGCGCAGCCGCCCAAACGAGCGCCGTTGAGCAGCTCACCGCCGCGATGGCGGAAATCGCCGCGCAGACCAAACAGAACGCCGAAGACGCCACGCGCGCCAACGAGCTGACGTCGTCGGCGCGGCAGGAGCTCGCCGACGGAAACAGCCGGATACAGGGGCTGCGGCAGGCGATGGAGCAAATCAACGCCGTTACGGAAGATATCAAAGGCATCATCAAGACGATTGAGGATATCTCCTTTCAGACGAATATCCTTGCGCTCAATGCGGCGGTGGAAGCCGCAAGAGCGGGCGTTCACGGAAAGGGCTTTGCGGTGGTGGCCGAGGAGGTGAGGAACCTCGCCACAAAGAGCGCGCAGGCGGCGGGGCAAACGGTATCGCTGATTACGGAGTCGGTCAGACACACAAAGTCGAGGGCGGCGCTTGTCGGCGAAACGGCGCAGTCGCTTCAGCGCATTATGGAAGCCGTTTCTCAGGCGGCCGGCCTTGTGGAGAAGATCAACGCGTCAAGCAGCGGGCAGGCAGCCGGCATTCAGCGGGTTTACTCCGGCATTGAACAGATATCCATGACCGTGCAGCAGAATTCCGCATCGGCACAGGAGACGGCGGCGGCCAGCGAGGAGCTTTTGGGTCAGGCGACAATGCTCAAAGACATGGCGGAACAGTTTTCAACGGGGGAGAGCCTTGCTTTGAAACGGTGATCAGCCGATGGTTTGACGGCTTCATCCCCGAACCGCGCTTTCAGGCCGAATACCGGCGCCGCGTGCGGGCGCAATAAGCCCGTCCGTATCAGTCAAAATGCGATAAAAGGTAGGTCGTTTTCATGAACGGTATCCAGTACGGCCTTGAGACATTGCGAAGGATAAGAAACAATGTCAAAAAGGTGTTTATCGGAAAAGACAACGTAATCGACATGATACTGACGGCAATGATCTGCAGCGGTCATGTGCTTATCGAGGACGTGCCCGGCCTCGGCAAAACGACGCTCGTATCCGCGATTGCGCGCTCGATCAATTGCAGCTTCCGCCGCATACAGTTTACGCCCGATGTGCTGCCGTCCGATGTGACGGGATATACGGTGTTCAATATCAAGACGGGCGAAAGGGAGACCGTTTTCGGCGGCGTGATGGCGCAGATCGTCCTTGCCGACGAAATCAACCGCACAAGCCCCAAAACGCAGTCGAGCCTGCTTGAAGTTATGCAGGAAGCGCAGGTCACGATCGACGGCGTCAGTTATCCCGTTCCGCAGCCGTTTATCGTGCTTGCGACGCAGAATCCGGTGGAGCATGTGGGCACCTATCCGCTGCCCGAAGCGCAGATGGACCGGTTTCTGTTTAAGCTGGCCATCGGGTATCCCGCCCGCGAGCAGGAGCTGGACATATTGGAAAGCAACAAGAGCGGCAGGCCGCTCGACGATATCGAGCCGGTGGCCGGCGCGGAAGACATATTGCGGCTGCGCGAATGCCATAAAAGGGTGGTCTGCGCCGCGCCGGTCATGAATTATATTGTATCCATCGCCGAGGCGTCGCGGCGCAATCCCCGCATCGCGCTCGGCGTCAGCCCGCGCGGGTCGCTGGCGCTGATGCACGCGTCAATGGCGCATGCCATGCTGCAGGGCCGCGATTATACGCTGCCCGACGATGTTCAGCAAATGGCGCTCCCCGTGCTTGCGCACCGTATCGTGCTGAAATTTGAAGCGGTTCAGGAACGCGATACGGCGGAGGATCAGATCGGTCTTATCCTTCAGACCGTTCATGTGCCGGGCGTGTCATGAAGGCGTTCAGACGGGTGTATTATCCGGTGATGGCGGCATGCCTGATAGCGGGTCTCTACACCGGCCTGCGCCTGTTTTTCATCATATTTCTGACGCAGGCGATCGCCGTTGCCGCAATGGTGGCAATCAACATATGGACGTTTTATTCGTTCACGTACAAGCAGGAGCTGTCGCAGAAAGTATGCGTAAAGGGCGACGATGTCAAGCTGCATCTTGAGATCACGAACGAACGGCCCATTCCGCTGTCGCTGATCGAAGTGCATGTGGACGTCGTCTCCGTTAAAGAAAGCGTCAATCTCACGTTCAGCCTTGCCCCTTTTTCGGGACAGGCGTTCGAGATACCCGTGACTGTTCCGTACCGAGGGTGTTACAGCGTCGGCATGACAAAGCTCAAGATTACGGATATTTTCGGCCTTGCCACAGTGCCCTTCGATATGCGGAGGCTGTTTTTTTACCATGCGGCCGAACTGGTTGTGCTGCCCAAAGCCGCCGTTCCCCAAGCCATATCGTACGATGTGTCCGACACCAAGTTTTTCGGTGCGGCGTACTTGAGACATGCGGAGCAGGGCGAAAGCATATCCGGCGCGCGGTTGTATCAAGACGGCGACCCGCTGCGGCGTGTGAACTGGAAAAAGTCGGCGCAGCTTGGCCGGCTGTTTGTGAAACAATACGAATATCCTGAACGCGAGCATATTTTGATAGCGGTTGACACGGGGCTTCATGGGCTTTCCGGAGAGGAGGGGCTGGTTTATGCGGATACGGTTTGTGAATGTGCGGCATGCATCGCATTGCACAGCCTGTCGAAAAACCGGTCGGTCGGCGTGCTCGGCGGTGCTGCCGTTTCGTTGAAGCGGTGCGACAGCCTGCACGATTTTGACACGCTGCGCCGCTATCTTGCGGCATTGAGATTCACGCAGTCGGCCGATGTCGGGAAATTGGTTGCCGGCTGCTGTTCACAGGCCGGTTCGGCCCGTTCGCTGTTTCTGGTCACGCGAAAGATGACGCCCGACTTGTCCGCCATGCTGTGCGGCACGCTTGCGGCGCGGATTCCCATGACTGCGGTGCTTGTGGGAGGACGCGCCCAAAGCGCGGGGATTTCCGTGATCAGCGTGGAACCCGGAAGCGACGCCGCGGCGAGCCTTGGCGGATTATCATCACGAGGCATGCGATGAAGTTTCTGAACTCGAAAACCGCAGGCCTTATGGCCGACACCTTGTGCGGCATACTGCTGAGCGCCGCCGCCTGCATGGCGCTGTTTTCGCTTCTTCAATACGGTGAGGGCTTCGGAAGCTGCCTTTTATTTGTGCTGACGGATTTTGCGCTCATCGTGATTTTTACGCGCAAATGGTGGATACTGCCCGCATTGATCGCGGCAGGCGCTTTGCTGACGGCGCTTGCGGCCTGGCTGCTCGGTTCGGCGGACGAAACGTTCGGTGCGGTCGCCGCCTTCTTCCGATGGTGCGCACAGCCTTACCACGACGCCGCGCCGGATGACGTGAGCGCGTTTCTCTGGCGGCTGATCATCGCGCTGCCCGTGTGCCTTGCCGTGTTCGCATATTTCCGGAAGCTTTTCTGTTTTCCGCCGCTTCCTTTTGTTTCGGCGGCATTGCTGGTTTGGGTCTATCTCCACAAAACCGCGGACGTTTGGTATGTGCTTATCGCGCTTTTGTTCGTGGTTTTTGTGTCCGACGCCAAGGCGCGCGGCGCAAGGATCAGCCGAGACGGCTCGGAAGGCATTTCAAGCGCCATGCTCTCCGTCTCCGCCGTTATCGTGATGCCTGTCGTATTGCTGGCCGCCTTTTTGTGCGCGCCTCAAAAGGACGGCGATTGGCAGTGCAAGCCGTTCGTGAACGCCGTGCAGGATATCGGCGATTATTTGGGCATAGGAGACGGCCGGCTGGCCGCCGGCGGCTCCTTCAGCCTGACGGAGACGGGTTTTTCGCCGCTTGAGCAAAGGCTTGGCGGCAATGTGACGGTCAGCAACAAGCTGACGCTCAAAGTCAAAACCGATACCCCCGTATGCCTCGCTGGCGCGGTGTTTAACACATACGACGGAAAATCGTGGTACGATTCACAGCCGCTTGAGCGCTTCCGATACACAAATTTCATATGGCAGGGCAAGCGAAACGAGGCGTTTGACATCGGCAAGCCGTCGGACGGCCGGATGCGTGAGCTGTTCGGACAGATCTCAAAGTCCGTCGAAATGGAAGTCGAATGCCGGCTGCAGGGACGCACGCTGTTTGCCGCGGGGCGACTGCAGGAGCTGACCGGCGAAAAGCCCGATACGGCCGATGTGTTTTTCAACAACCAGGCCGAGCTGTTTACGCTGAAGCCGTACAGTTCGCTCATGTACCGGTTTCGCACTGTGGTTGCAGACAGAAAAGCGGATCGTTTCGACACAAATATGCGGGAGCTGGAGAGGCTAGCCGAAGACTGCGCCGATGAAGGCTGGGACGCGGCGGCGGCGGAATACCTGCAGCTGCCCGATACGCTGCCGCAATCCGTTTACGACGCCGCGGAAGAAGCCGCGCAAGGCTGTGAAACGCCATACCAAAAAGCGGCGGCAATCGAAAAGTGGCTTGCGGACAACTGTGTTTATACGCTGACGCCGGGAATGCCCGATGACGGGGATTTTGTCGCCTCGTTCCTCAAACAGAAAAAAGGGTACTGCGTCTATTTCGCAAGCGCCATGACGGTGATGGCGCGCTGTCTGGGACTGCCCGCCCGGTATGTGATCGGCTTTGCGCTTCAAAGAAGCCCGCTTTCGGACGCGAACAACGCATATGTGGCCACGAACGCCACGGCTCACGCATGGACGGAGGTTTACTTTAAGGGCATCGGCTGGATGCCGTTCGACGCAACAAACTGGGATTCGGACGACGAAGCGGTGATTGAGTCCGGCCTTTCGCAATCCGGCTCCGGTTACATCCCGCAGCCGCTGCCGGCTCCGTCGCCGTCTGCGGTCATAAGCGGCGTTCAAACGGATTCGCGATCCGGCGGCGTACCGCTTGCGGCGGTCGTTTCGGTGCTGTGCGTATCGGCGGCGATCGCGCTTATTGCGCTGATCCGTTATCTCGGGCTTTTTGCAAAGGGGTGTTACGGCCGGCTGTGCCGCAAATACGACAACGCGGGCGATAAGCTTAACGCGTGCTATGCCAAAGTGATTCGGCAGGCTGCGTTTTTGGGCGTCAGGCGGCAGCCGTCCGATACCATTCAAACCCTCGCGCGCCGTATCGACGATGCGCTTGATAACGGCGCGATGTCCGATGTGTGCAGAGCCGTCGAGGTCATGCGGTTCGGCCAAAAAGAACCGTCGGAACAGGACGTGAAGCGCATGTGTGAATTCAGCCTTGAGCTTGAGCGCCTGCTTCGCGTAAAGCTCGGCTTCCGCAGGTATTTGTGGCGAAGGATATTGCGGCTGCCCGGCGGGAGGAAAATCGCGTCCGGAAAGGATAAGCCGTGATTCCGGCCGTTGTATCCGCATTGCGGCTTTGCGCCGTTTCGGGCTGGGAAAGCCGGAAGACTGTCGGAAAACCAAAAGTTATCGACAAGCTGGGCCCTCCGCTTTGGCGGAAGGCCTATATCATGTCTTCCGAAAACTCCACGCGCTGACCGAACACGTCTTTGATTGTTTCAATGATGCGCTCGTCAAAAAAACGGTCTCTGTTGTGAACGATGATCGAGAGCGGAGCCATGTTCACAAGCGCGCTTAAAAGCGCATCGTCTTTATCCATATCCCGGCCCGGAAACGGGCTTTTTAATAAGCAAAGGCGTTCATCAAGCAGCATATACTGGCCGTTGCCGTCCACGCAGATGTGGACCTGGCGCACGCGCGGTATCCGGATCTTGACAAAAAGCCGCAGTATTTCAACGAATTCCGCGTATTCGCGCTTTCGGACGTATTCCTCCACGCACAGCGCGAGCTCCTTTTCCCATGCCTCCAGATAATCCTTCATGCGGAAGCGCATAAACCCTTCGAGCATCACCGTATCCGCATCATTCTGAGCCAGCATGTCGGCAAGCCTCTGCTTCACGTCGATTTTGCACATCGCGACTTCATTTTTCTGGCCCGATGTGCCATACCACAGCCTTTTGAGCGCCTTCACGAGTATGTCGCACTGTTCTTTTTCCGAAAGAAAATAATAATCCTGCTTTAAAAGCCGCACCATATGGCGGATCTGTAAATTTTCCACGATGATGTCGGCAAGGATGGCGCACAGTATCGCGCGCTCCTTTTCCGAGCTGTGCTCGCAGTCCGACAGGCAGACGTTTGCAATGCGCCCGTTCGACCCGTCCATTTCATTTATGCTTACCATGCAGCCCTGACGCATCGCGTCGTGCATCCTGTTGGTGATGAGCGGCGCGAGTTCGAGACCCTGATCTTCAATTCCGATTACGATATTCACTTCACGTCACCTTTTTTTCCGGTTCTATATAATTTATGCCGCGCCGAAATAAACGTTTCTCTCATTAATGTTTGCGTCCGAATAAAAAACTTTCATTGCAATTATTAGAAACAATCGCAAACATTGCATCCATTCCAATCCGGATAACGGAAAAAGATGACGGCATATATTTGAACGGAAACGGATGTATGGTATACTTCATCTTATAATGCAATCTTTTGGTTTTCGGTTTTGACTAAAACAATGGGGGGAGTTATGGCACTGCTGGAAATTGAGAAACTCCGGAAATATTTCAAGAACATCAAGGCGGTTGACGGAATATCGTTCAGCGTGGAGCAAGGGGATATTCTGGGGCTGCTCGGCCCAAACGGCGCGGGCAAGTCCACGACGATTTCAATGATCGCGACGCTCGTTTCTCCGGATGATGGTACGATCCGTTTTAAGGGCGAGGACATTGTGAAAAATCCGAAGGCCATACAGCAAAGCCTTGGCCTTGTGCCTCAGGAGATCGCGCTGTATCCGAATCTGACAGGGCTCGAAAACCTGCAGTTTTGGGGGCGCGCGTACGGGCTTAACGGAAAGGAGCTTAAAAAACGCATCGAAGGCGTGTCCGAAGTGATCGGCATTACGGAGAGGCTTAAAGACCGCGTCAAGAAATATTCGGGCGGCATGCAGAGGCGCCTCAATATCGGCGCGGCGCTGCTCCACAACCCGGAGTTCATCATCATGGACGAGCCTACGGTGGGCATCGATCCGCAGTCGCGCAACCACATACTCGATACGGTGAAGGCGCTCGCAAGCCAAAATATAACCATTATCTATACGAGCCATTACATGGAGGAAGTGGAGACCCTTTGCGACCGCGTGTGCATCATGGACGGGGGGAAGATCATCGCGGCGGGGACGAAGGATGAAATTACGTCGTCGCTGGGGGGCGGATGTGAGCTTTGTTTAAGGCTTTCTAAGACGGACGCGGCTCTTTGCGAAAAGCTGGCGGCGCTGCCCGAAGTGAAAAAACTCAGCGCCGACGGCGACGCTCTGCTCATAACGGCCGGCGATGCGGATACAGCCGCGCGCGCGGTGCTCGACGCGGTGAGCAAAAGCTCCGCGTCGCTGCTCTCATTCGATACAAAAAAACCGAGCCTCGAGACGGTTTTTCTAAACCTCACGGGCCGCGCGCTGAGGGACTGACGGCATGAAAATGACAGACATCATCAAAAAAGATCTGCGCGTGGTGCTGCGCGACCGTGTGGCGCTGATATTCATATTTCTGATGCCTATTGTGCTGATCACCATTCTGAGCTTTGCGCTGGGCGGCATGTTCGACTCGGGCGGCGTGACGATCGACCGGGTACGCATCGCGGTGGTGGACAATACCGCGCCGGACGAAACGCTTGCGCTTTCACGGGCGGCCGGCAAAGACGGCGCGTTCGACGCCGGTTCATTGTCGCTCTACGCCGTGCTGGACTCGGACGAGGTTTCACAATTTTTGAGCTATACCGTGACGGATGAGCAGACGGCGAGAACGCAGCTGGAAAACGGAGAGATCGACGCCGTCGTGACGATACCCAAAGGGTTTGTATCCGGCATGACGGGCGTGATGACGGGCGCGGGCAAGGGCGGATTGCATATCGACGTGATGCGCGCCAAGGACCGCTCTTTGCAAGCGGGCATCGCGGCCGGCATCGTTCGCGCGTATACCGATACGCTGTCGGATCTGTCGGCGGATATGAGCATACTGCTCGATACGGCGCTGAAAGGCGGCATTGCGCCCGAAGCGCTCGGCCGGCTCGATTTTCGGTCGTTCATGGAGGGCTTATCGCATAAGGACAGCATCAGCATGGATATGAGGGGCATTAAGGCGCGGAAGGCGCTCGGCAGCTTCTCATATTATTCCATTGCGATCACCTGCATGTTCGTGCTGTATGCCGCAGGACAGGGAAGCTCGTTTTTGCTGACGGAGAGTCAGGAAAACACATTGCCGCGTCTGCGCGCCGCGGGCGTTTCCGTCAAAAAACTGCTGCTCGGCAAATCCGTTGCGGTATTTTGCCTCTGCATGATACAGCTCATCGTTCTGCTCGGTCTTTCCACGCTGGCTTTCGGACTGGACTGGGGCGATCCGCTCGTATTCGTGCTGATTTCCGTCTGCGTCGCCGTGTCGATCACGGGGCTTGGCGTGCTTCTGATGGTGCTTATGTACCGAACCGGAAATCCGGCTGTGGGCAGCGTGTTCCAGAGCGTGATCGCGCAGGTGTTCGCGCTTTTCGGCGGCAGTTTCCTTCCGCTATCGATATTGCCCGCGTTCTTTTCGACAGCCGCGCTGTTTACGCCGAACGGCCTTGCGGTGATGGCCTATACGGGCAGCGTTTCGGGCGCGCCGCTTTCGGAAATCCTTCCGTACCTCGGCGGCAGCGTGCTGATGGGCATTGCGCTCTATTTCCTCGGCCTTAAGCTGTTCCCGAAGGAAAGGAGGGCGTGACATGAAAGCAATGCTTTGGCTGAAGCTTAGACGCATGAAGCAGGAGACTGTGATGTACGTCATCATGACGGCGATGGCGCTGCTGCTCACATTCATATTCGGAAAAGCCATGTTCAGCGGCGGCGGTGTCCGTCGCCTCGCCGTAACGGACAACGATAATTCGGCGCTTTCCGCCGCGTTTGCCGCTTCGTTTGATTCAAGCGTGTACGAGATTGAAATGATGAACGCGGATGACGCCGAACGTTCGGCGGCAAAGGGAGAAACGCTTGCGGCGGTCGTAATACCCAAAGGCTTTGAACAGAGCCTCAAGAGCGGCACGCCGGAGCTGACGATACTGCGCACGGCGGACAGTGCGGATATTTACGCATTGCAAAGTGAGGTGCGTTCGGCGTATCGGAACGCGGCCCACGCGATGACTTTGCACGACGCGCTGGAGGAAACGCTGAGCGGAACGGGCGTACCGGCGCCGTCATTGGAGGATGTGCGGAGTGCGCTGTCGGAGAAAACGGAAAACAAGCCGGTCACGGTGAACGATACGATGCTTGAAGCGGACGATTTTGACGAGAAATTCGCGGACAATATCCATTACATGATGGGCTTCAACATATTCTTCGTGATGTTCAGCGTCATCTATACATTGAGCAGCATCCTTGAGGACAAAAAGCTGCATACTTGGAACCGCATCCGCATTTCGCCGCTGCCGTCGCGCGCGGTGCTGGCGGGGCATTTTATACCCGCATACGCCGTGGGGATTGCGCAGATGGCAATCGTGCTGTTTCTCGGGCAATGGCTGTTCGGCATAAATCTCGGCGCGGCGCTGCTGCCCGTTTTTGCGGTGTTTGCCGCCTATGTACTGGCCGCCGCCTGCCTCGGGCTGCTGCTCGCCGTCACGTTTAAGACATACGAGCAGATGAATGCGGCGGTTCCCGTCATCATTGTGGGAATGAGCATGCTTGGGGGCTGTATGTGGCCGCTGTCCGTTGTGAACTCGGATATACTCATTGCGCTCGGCAAATGCACGCCGCAGTATTGGGCGATGGACGGCGCCGAAAAGCTGGCTGTGCTCGGCGGCAGCATCGGAAGCGCGGCGCCGAACCTTGGTATCCTTTTCGGCATTGCGCTGCTGCTTTTCATGTTGAGCATGATGATTGACGGCAGAAGGCAAAGGACATAAAACGGACGATAAGCCGGCGGCCTTAAAAAGGACAAAGCGATTCATGTTGCGGTGCTTTTTGGGCTGGTCAAGCAAACGCATAAGCGAAAAATGCGCCGCAAATCGGTCTGAGTATCGAATGCGCGGCGCAGACAGATACTAAGCACATGCGAAAATTGACAAATTGCGCGCGCGTATGCGGCGTGGTTTCAAACAACACAGAGGGATGACATCTGATGAAGAAAAAGACCGGGCTGATGCTTTTTTCGGTGGCGCTCGGCACATTCATGTCGGCGCTGGACGCGAGCGTGGTCAACGTCGCGAACCCCGTGATACGGGCGCATTTCAATGTGCCGCTGGCGGAGGAACAGTGGGTCGTCACCGCTTATTTGATTGTGGTGAGCAGCGTTCTGCTTTTTTTCGGACGCCTGTCGGACCTGTACGGGCAGAAGCGGCTTTATGTGACGGGCTTTGCGGTGTTTACGCTGGGGTCGGCGCTCTGCTCGCTGTCTTCCAGCATCGGTATGCTGATCGGCTTCCGCGTGGCGCAGGCGCTCGGCGCGGGTATGATGTTTTCCACAAACTCGGCGATCATCACGCATAACGTGCCGCCCGAAAAACGAGGGCGTTCTTTCTGCGTAAGCGCAATGGCCGTGGCCGTCGCGCTCTCCACAGGGCCGGTGCTCGGCGGCGCGCTTACCGATGTGCTGGGGTGGCAGAGCATATTCTATATCAACGTGCCTATCGGCGCGGCAGGCATCGCGCTCGCGCTGCGGTATATCCCCGCCGACAGACACAAGCCCGCCGTGCCGATGGATATTCCGGGCAGCGTGATGATATTCGCCGCGCTGTTCATGTTGCTGCTTGCGCTCGACCAGCTCAGCGCGGGCATTGATGCGCTTACCTTCGTGCTGCTGACGGCGGGCGGGCTGATGATTGCCGCCTTTTTCATCGTTTTTGAAAAACGCACGAAGCATCCGATACTCAATTTGAAGCTTTTCCGCATCCGCGTGTTTTCGGCGAGCCTTTCCGCCGCCACGCTCAACTACATGGCGCAGTACGTCATGGTGTTTCTGGTGCCGTTTTATCTGCAGACGGTGCGTTTGTATACGCCTGCGGTATCGGGGCTTTTATATATGCCCATGCCGCTTGCCGCGCTTCTGACGGCGCCGCTTGCGGGAATCGCGGCCGACCGCGCCGATACGCGCCTTTTGAGCTCGGCCGGTATGGGCATCATGGCGGCAGGGCTGTTCCTGCTGAGCCGCCTTCAGACGGATACGCCGAACGGCTATATCGTCATGGCGATGGCAGTCACCGGACTTGGCTCGGGGCTGTTTCAAACGCCCAACAACAGCGCGGTGATGAGCAGCGTGCCTGCCGACAGCCGCGGCGTGGCTTCCGGCATGCTCGCGACGGCGCGCAATGTCGGCATGGTGATGGGCGTCGGGCTTTCGAGCGCGCTGTTTGCGCTGTTTGCGGGGAATACGCCCGGTACGGAAAGCGTTACGGGGATGATTGCCCAAAAAGAGTCGTTTATCGGCGCTCTTCACGTGACGTTTCTGTTTGCGAGCGGACTTGCGGCGGCGGCTATGGCGGCTTCGCTGACAAAAGGCCGGGCCAGCCTACCGGACATGCTTAAAAGAGCCGAATAAACCATCAACATAACAAAAAATGTAAATAACCATACTGCCGAATGCGTTTTTTATTTGTTTGCTGAATAACGCAGCGCCGCGCGCCGAATAATAAACGTTGTGAATAATATGAAAGGAGTCCTTCTATGTCACAACTCAACAAATTGGAGCTGCAGAATTTAAGGCATCTCATTGGCGCGCATGAGACCGCGTTCCAGAAAATGCGGACGTATGCCGAACAGTCTACAGATCCGCAGGTAAAGTCGTATTTCCAAAAGTCCGCCCAAGACGCGCAGAAAACAAAACAGCAGCTGCTGTCATTTTTAAGCTAGGAGGGTGATCGTCATGCAAAGC
>JAJUJH010000093.1 GCA_029265435.1 Clostridiales bacterium | reverse complement strand
CGTTTGCAAGGTCTCCAAGTACCCGCGAAGATTCTTCTATCGGCGCAATCATCGCATCCATCGTGGCGTTCATGCCTTCGACGATCTTCCGGTAAGCGCCTTTGTGTCTGTTCGCGTCGGCCCGAACGGTGAGGCGGCCTTCAGAGGCAGCTTCCGCGAGTATCCTCGTATCCTCCTCAAGCGATTGGATCGTGCCGACAATGGTTCGTGTCGCTTCGCGCATCTGCCCGACCTCGTCTTTGGTGATGGCTGAGTCGATATCGATATCCGTATCGCCCGAAGCGAGCTGCATGATATTCTTCGTGAGCTTTTTGACCGGGCGGCTGATACCGCGCGATATGATAATGCCTATGGCGACCGAAAGCAGGAGCACAACGCCGATGGCGATCAGCGTGATGAGAAAGACGAGATCGCTCGTTTTGCTGTTGCTGGTGGAGACGGCTGAGGCATCTCCCGTGACGGCGAACATCAAATCATCCAACGCAGATTTGAAATTGCTTTCCGCTTGCTTCAAGTCGCCCACGTTTGTCAGGTCGCTGATAACGGCCTGTTTATTTCCGTTTTCTATATTTTCGACGGCTTGGTTAACTAAAGCCGAATAGGTATCATATGATTGTTTGGCCGTATTTAATACGTCCGCTTTGTCAATCGCAACCAACGACTCAAGCGTCGAAAAACTGTAAGCGATGCTCTGGTCGTTTTTGGTGATCTGTGAAAGAACGGCTGGAAGCATCAGACTGTCGCTCTCAAGCAGCAGCGATTGCCTGATCGAATTGCACGATTCCTCAAAAGCGATATTCATGTCGTTTAACGTCTTGCTTGGAAGCAGCATGTTGACATATATCTTTTTTGACGACGCGCTGACATTCTGAAGGCTGAGCGCCGCGTAAATACCCATCGCGGCGCTCAGAACCGCAACAACCAAGAACCCCGATAATATTTTTGCCGCAATTTTCATGTTCGCAAAGAACGTAAAGCGGCTTGCAAAGTCCTTTTTGACTTTTTTCGTCTTTGCGGACGGAGTGTCCGTTTGATTGGCCGAAGTCGGCTTCACCCGGTTTTTTTTCATGCCTCGAATTTTCATGTGCTTTGGCTCCTTTTATAGAAAGTACTGTAAAAAATATCAAACGAGCGGGCGGCGCCTGCTCGCAAAACGCATTTCCTCATTTTTCCTTTTCTTGCGTGTATGCCATACATAATGCTGCCGCATGATATTGTATCCGATTATATATACCCATAAAATTCCGACCGAAACGCAAAAACACAAAGCGCAAGTTTAACCGGGATAAAAAAACCGTTGATTTTTTACGGGCTTGTGCTATAATGAACTTCGTGACTTTTACGCTGGCAGCTTTGATTCGCCGCCGGTTTTAAGAATAGAGGTGAAATGCGAATGAAACAAGGCATACATCCCGAGTATCATGAATGTACGGTTACGTGCGCGTGCGGTGCGACATTCAAAACCGGCTCGGTGAAAAAGGAGCTGAAGGTGGATATCTGTTCGGAGTGCCATCCTTTTTTCACAGGCAAGCAGAAGCTGGTGGATACGGGCGGCCGTGTTGACCGTTTCAACAAAAGATACGGCATCAAATAGTCAATGCGAATCCAAGCAGACCGGTATCACGGTCTGTTTTACTATACGCCCGAAATAGTGTATACTTGGGATACCTTTTCACGAAACGAGGGGCATGGATGAAGAAGTGCAATATCGGCGGGCAGGGTGTGCTTGAAGGTGTGATGATGCGCTCGCCCGAAAAGTCCGGGCTGGCGGTCAGAAAGGCGACCGGAGAGATCGTTTACGATCGTGAAGATGTTCGGTCGGCCACAAAAAAGAATAAGTTTTATGGGCTGCCTGTGGTTCGCGGCGTGGTTTCTTTCTTTGAAATGATGGTATTTGGCGTGAAGACGATCACAAAATCGGCCAAAATGCTTGACGAGAACGCTCAGGATATCGAGCCGTCCAGGTTTGAGAAATTTGTGGCCCAAAAAACCGGCAAAGACGCGGTGGATGTGGCGATGGTTTTTGCCGTGATATTGTCCGTTGCGCTTGCTGTGGGAATTTTTTTCATATTGCCGACCGTTCTGGCCAATCTTATGCGCCCGCTGATCGCGTCGCAGTTTTTGATGAACCTGACGGAAGGCGGCATACGGCTTCTGCTGTTTTTCGGTTATGTGATGCTTGTATCGCTCGTGAAGGATATCAAGCGCGTGTTTATGTATCACGGTTCTGAGCACAAAACGATCAACTGCTATGAGCACGAAGAGCCGCTGACCGTGAAAAATGTGCAGAAATACAAAACGCTGCATCCGCGCTGCGGCACAAGCTACCTGCTGCTTGTGATGGTGGTTTCGATACTGCTTTTTTCGCTGCTTGGATGGAGCCCGTCGTGGTTTGAGCGCATCGGCTTGAGGCTGCTGATGCTGCCCGTCGTTGCGGGTGTATCGTATGAATTTCTGAAATTTGCGGCGCGCGGCGATTCGCTGTTTTTCCGCATCATCCGCTGGCCCGGCATGATGCTGCAGAAGCTGACCACGGCGAAGCCTGATGACAGCATGGTTGAAGTTGCGATCATCGCGTTCAAAGCGGCGCAGAACGAAGTGACCGACGAAGAACTGGACGAGCTTGCAAAAAGCTATTATCGTCCCGTTCGTCAGAACGAGGATAAGCCGGCCGATCCGGCGCCGGAAACGGAGTCTTTGGGGTAAAGCATGAGACCGGCAAGAGACGCATATGTGTCTGTGAGAGAACGGCTTATAAAAGCCGGCGTTGCCGAGCCGGAGGCGAAGGCGCGCATGATTGTGGCCGAGGCGCTCGGGGTGTCTTTCGCAGACCTGTTTTTGGGCGCGTATGCGGATGAAGCGGCGCTTGACCGTATTCACGGCATGGCGCGGCGTTGTGAGAACGGCGAGCCGGTCGAATATGTGACGGGACGCGCATATTTCCGGTATCTGACGCTCTCGGTATCCCCCGATGTGCTGATACCGCGCCACGAAACGGAGCTTGTAGCGGAAGAAGCGATCAGACTCATTCGAACAAACGGATATCGGACGGCGCTGGACGTTTGTACGGGAAGCGGATGCATCGCCATATCCGTGAATACCGAGACGGGTATCGATACGGACGCATGCGACATCAGCGCTAAGGCGCTTGAAATCGCGGAGCGAAACGCGAGACTGCACGGCTGCTCTGTACGCTTTTTTTTGAGCGACATGTTTGCGAGCGTTCGGCGCCGATATGACATAATTGTGAGCAATCCGCCCTATGTGAGCGAAGGCGAATATGCGGCGCTCGATGCGTCTGTACGGCTGTACGAGCCGCGACTTGCGCTGGCGGCCGGCGGTGACGGGCTGTCGTTTTACCGCATTATCGCGGCGGAGGCGGCGGAGCACTTAAGCGAAAACGGCGCTCTCGTGCTTGAAATCGGCGCGGGGCAGGCGAAAGATGTGACGAAACTGCTGAAAACGGCGGGTTTTTCGGATGTGCTGTGCAAAAAGGATTATGCAGGGCGTGACCGCATCGTCACGGCCCGGAGACGATAAGGTGTAACATGTTTGACAAGCTTGAGGCAAGCAAAAAAAGATATTTGGAGCTCGAAAGCGAGCTGGCAAAGGGCGACGTGATTCAGAATCAGGAGCTTTATACCAAGCTTGTGCGCGAGCATTCTTCGCTTTCCGAAGTGGTCAGCAAATACGATGAGTATATGCAAAACCGCGCTCAGATTGAGGACTTAAAGCTGATGACGCAGGATCATGACGATGAGATCGCGGAGATGGCGAAGGAAGAGCTGACTGAACGGCTGGCGGCCGAAAAAAAACTGATTGAGGAGCTTAAGCTGCTCTTAGTTCCCAAAGACCCCAACGACGATAAAAACGTGGTGCTTGAAATCAGAGCCGGCACGGGGGGTGAAGAAGCGGCGCTGTTTGGCGGCGATTTGTGGCGCATGTATACGCGATATGCGGAGCGGGCGGGCTTTGCGGTTGAGCGGCTCAGCTCCAATATCACCGAGCTTGGCGGCGTTAAGGAGCTGACGCTTCTGATTTCCGGCAAAGGCGCGTATTCGCGTCTCAAATACGAAAGCGGCGTTCATCGTGTGCAGCGCGTGCCGGAAACGGAATCGTCCGGGCGCATCCATACCTCGGCGGCGACGGTGGCGGTGCTTCCCGAAGCGGAAGACGTGGACATTGAGATCAACCCGAACGATCTGCGCATAGACGTATACCGTTCGTCGGGCAACGGCGGACAAAGCGTCAATACGACGGACTCTGCGGTGCGCATCACGCACGAGCCGACGGGGCTTGTGGTGACGTGCCAGGACGAAAAATCGCAGCTTAAAAACAAAGAAAAGGCGATGAAGGTTTTGAAGGCGCGCCTTTATGATATGGCAAAGCAGGCGCAGGAAAAGGAGCTTTCCCAAAGCCGCAGGAGCCAGATCGGCTCGGGCGACAGGAGTGAGCGCATCCGCACCTATAACTTTCCCCAGGGGCGGGTAACGGACCATCGCATATCTCTGACGCTCTATAAGCTTGAGCAGTTTTTGGACGGCGACATGGATGAAATGATCGATGCGCTGGCGATTGCGGAAAAAACGGAAAAGCTTGCGGAGCAGGAATAAAACAAAAGGCCCTCCGAGTCGGAAGGCCTTTTTTCTTGATTACATGTTTTCTTCGTATCTTTCGATTTTGGACGAGCTTGTCCATTCGTCGACGATTTTCTGCCATGCTTCGTCCTGCATTGTGGCCTTGAGCGAATCGGCCACTTCCTGTTTCACGTCGTCAAACGGCACGGGCCCGGGCGTCATATCTCCGTAATACTCGATAATATGGTATCCATAATCGGACGGAATAAGATCCGTGATGTCGCCGACCGCCGCAAGACTCATCGCGCCGTTGGTGAAGGATTCCACAAACGTGGTGCCGCCTTTTACGACCGTATAACCCGTTTCAGGCATGCCCGTATCCTCGTTGTATGTGGCGATGGCGTCGTCAAACGACAGCTTGCCGCTTTTGATCTGGTTCAGCACGTCCGTTGCCTTTTGTTCAATGGCCGAAAGCGCGTTCTGCAGCAGATAATCGGCCTGTTCGTCATATCCGGCGTCGCGCAGCGTCTTGACGGCGCCGGCTGAGGTCTCGTCGATTTTAAAGAGCACATGGCGCACAACGCGCACACCCTCCGGCACATAATAGGCGGTGTCTCCGCCCGATACGGTGGATTCGTACTGCGCGGGATCGCTCTCCATAGTTTCTTTATCGGCCGCCACGTTTTCATCGTACTTCGCTTTGATTTCGTCTTCCGTCGGTTCGATATTGCCCACAAGCGCAGTTTTTGCCTTGTCTTCAGCCAGCATCAGCTTGTAATAATCGTAAAATTCATCCTTTGTGTAACCGATAGACTGAAGGACCTGCTCTTCATAAGGCTTTTTGGCTTCCTGATACTGCTCGTCGGTATAGCCTTCTTCAAGCCCCGCCTTGATCGTGGAGCCGTAATAGCTGTCGACCATGGAATCAAGATAATCCTGAGCGTCTTTCTCGGCCTTGGCCTCGTCTTCGCTTGACAGCTCCATGTATCCGTTTTCGGTCAGCTTCTGTCTCATGATCTTCTCGTTGATCAGCGAATCCATGATCATGCTTTTTATGTAGCTGCCGTTCGTTTCGTCGTTTTCATCAATGCCGTATTGCGCGCAGGCGTTGGCGTAAATCGTATGAAACTGATCATAATAAATGGGCTCGCCATTTACCTCGGCCACGATGATTTTTCCGGACTCCGATGCTTCCGGCGATGCGCTTGCCGTCGCCGTCTCCTGCGACTGCTTTACCGCGCAGGCGCCAAGCATGACCGATGCTGAAAAGATAACGGTCAGCAGCGCCGCAATTTTCTTGTTCAAAGGCTTGTCCTCCAGTCTTTTAGTCGTCTTATTCTTTCATATTCTTTTGACAATAACAATACATTGATATGAACAAATTGTAAATATCCCATGTTTGAAATAAGCCCGATGACCGATCTGTCAATAAAGCTGATATTATAATTTACGGGCAAAATGGGCTTGGCCCGCGCAGCCCACAAATTTAAGCCATAGCGCCGGCTCAAAAGGTGCTGCTTGTTCTGTTTTTCAGTCTTTTCCGTCGGCATTACATATAATCCCGATTTGATTTGGTTATGCTCATTGTTTTCTGATATAATGAATATAAGTCTCATATGAAAGGCGTATCGGAATTGAAATCGTTCATTGAAAGCGTGGCGGATTTTTTCAACCACATAGGGGATTATGCCGACGATATCATGATCGGGCTTATCAAGATCATCGGCATTATTGTAATCGCCCGGATTATTGCGGCATTGTCAAGACGCATTGTTCGCCGCATCGTGAAGCGGCGCATTGCGCGCAACCCCCATTCGATGATCGCGAACAAAGCGCAAACCATACAAACGGTGTCGGATTCCCTGGTCAAATATGCGATATACTTCTTTGCCGTGATGGGCATACTGGGTGTGCTGGGGCTTGGCGCCGCCGTCAGCTCTATGCTGGCTGCCGCAGGAATCGGCGGTGTTGTGATTGCGCTCGGTGCACAGAGCCTGGTGAAAGACATCATGTCGGGCATGTTTATGCTTTTTGAGAATCAGCTGGCCGTGGGCGAATATGTCAAAATCGGCGAGGACGAAGGCACGGTGGATGCTGTAACGCTGCGCACCACGACCATCGTCAAATTTACCGGAGAATCCGTCACGATACCGAACGGCAGCATCGGGACTGTTGTGAATTTTTCGCGCGGCGGACATCTTGCCGTGATCGATATGCCCGTTTCCTACGAAACAGATATTGAAAAAGCAAGCCGGCTCATGGAAAAAGCGGGGCTTGATTATATGGCGGGGCATGATAATATAATTGAAGAGCCTCGCGTTCTTGGGATCACGCAGTTTGATAATTCAAAAATGGTATTGCGAATGACGGTGCGCGTAAAGACTCTTACGCATTGGGAAACGGAGCGCGCGCTGCGCAAAGCGATCTTAGAAGCTTTTGAGCAAAACGGCATTGCCGTCCCATATCCCCGTTGTGTGGTAATCAAAAGCTGACGGAGGTTCTCTGTGGAATATCAGCTGTCGGATGTGGTTCAGATGAAAAAACCGCATCCATGCGGTGAAAACAAATGGCGTATCATTCGTGTGGGAATGGATGTAAAAATCAAATGCCTCGGCTGCGGTCACATTGTGATGCTTCCGCACGAAGCGTTCGTTAAACGACTGAAAAGGATACTGCCCGATGAAAAATGACAACCTGGCGGACGAACAAAAGGGCTCGCGCATGAAGCGCAAAGCGGACTTGAAAAAAAACGAAACCCGAGGATGGATACTCTCTTTACTGATCGCGTTTTCCGCCGCGCTGATGCTCCGGCTCTTTGTGTTTGAGTTTATCAGCGTTTCGGGGCCGTCCATGCAGCCTACGCTTTATTCCAACGAATATGTGTTTATGGAAAAGGTCACATATTGGTTCAGAGCCCCCCAATACGGTGATATTGTGATATGCAAGTTTCCTGAAAGCCCGTCAACATATGTTAAACGCGTGATCGGTGTGGCCGGAGACCGGCTCGAAATCAAGGACGGTGTGCTTTATGTTAACGGCAAAGAGGACAAGACCTATTTTTCCGGTTACATCGAGGACCCCATGCCGTTGACGGTGGTGCCGGAGGGCTGTGTGTTTGTGATGGGAGACAACCGGAACCAGTCGATGGACTCGCGATTCGACAGCGTAGGGCCGCTTGACGACAGCATGATTATCGGGAAAGCGCTTTTTATTGTTTGGCCCATCGATAAAATCAGAGGGTTGTAGGAATGGTATTGGCGGTGGGATTTGATCTTATTTTTTGGGGTGCGAAGCAATGAAAAATCACGAGAGTTTTACGGACAAAGATCAGATCACTGCGGGCACGGAGCTCAGCGCCGATGAGAAGCGCAAAGAAATGCGCGGCTGGGCCATTTGTATGACCGCCGCCGTTGCCATCGCGCTGATGCTGCGGCTTTTTGTGTTCGAATTCGTGAGCATCAGCCAGTCGTCAATGGAGCCGACGCTGTATTCTGATAATTATGTTTTCATGGAGCGCGTAACATATTGGTTCTCAAAACCCGCATTCGGCGACGTGGTCATATGCGATTTTCCAGGCAGCACGGCGGCATATGTCAAACGCGTGATCGGAGTGGAAGGCGATACGCTTGAGGTGAAAGACGGCGTGCTTTATATCAACGGCAAACCCGACAAGACCTATTTTGACGGATATATCAATACCCCGATGCCGAAAACCACAGTGCCCGAGGGCTGTGTGTTTGTGATGGGAGACAACCGCAATGTATCCGTGGATTCGCGCACGGTCGGCCCTATCAAGCTCTCCATGATACATGGCAAAGCGCTGTTCGTTCTATGGCCGCTTGACCAAATTCACGGGCTGTAAAAAGGCGTATGCGCCTTGCTTTTGTATGGCTTCTGAACGCCATACCATATTCAGTCATGTTTAAAGCGCATTCGTGAGGATGCTTTTCAGCTTGTCGAAAAACCTTCGGTTTTCCGCCAGTTTTCCGGCTTTGCTTGTTCCTCGCAAGCTCGAAACGGCGCAAACCGCAAGGTGTGGGCTGCGCGGGCAAAGCCCGTTTTGCCCACATATTTTATTTTTTGCTTTATTGACAGTCTGAAGCGCATTCGTGAGGATGCTCTTTTTATGTTTTGGATTCATATTTGGGCAAAAGCACGCTGATCATACCAGCGCATACATTGTATTATTGAGTGATTAAAGAAAGGATTTTTTTATTATGTATGATTCAAAAAGTGGTTATCCGCAGGGCCATTTGAGTTATATGGGCGGCGGCATGGCCCGCTATATTGTTTCCGGGCCCGAAGCATCAGACAATTCCTATTTCAACGACAACGGCCCCAACCCGTATGTCGTCGATATTGAAAAAGCCGCGAAGCTGAACGATGCATTCCGTACGGCCATTTGGACGGGCGAACATTTTCAGCTGACGCTGATGAGCATTCAGCCGGGCGACGATATCGGTTTGGAAATGCACCCGGATGTGGATCAGTTTATACGGATCGAACAAGGCCGCGGCATCGTCATGATGGGCGACCGCAAAGAGCGTCTTGATTTTCAGCGGCATGTATCTGCCGATACCGCGATAATCATACCCGCCGGAAAGTGGCACAACCTCATCAATACGGGCGGTATGCCGATAAAGCTGTATTCGATTTACGCGCCGCCTCAGCATCCGTTCGGAACCGTTCATCGGACAAAGGCGGACGAACGGCATTGAGTACCGGTCATTAATATTGGCATGAAACGGAGCCATTCGGCGGTCCGCAGAATTTTTAAAAAATATATTGGCACACGAAAATTCTTATGGTATAATCACATACTGTCGGCAGACAAAAGTATTGTGCGCCAATGTAGCTCAGCTGGCAGAGCGGCTCATTCGTAATGAGCAGGTCAGCGGTTCGATCCCGCTCATTGGCTCCATTTTTTTACGGGGTGTAGCGCAGTTTGGTAGCGCGTTTGGTTCGGGACTAAAAGGTCGCAGGTTCAAATCCTGTCACCCCGACCATAAAAGCCGCTTGAAAAGGCGGTTTTTTTATATTGGGCTTTAGCACAATAACCCCCCAGTTTTACTGGGGGGAATTAAAAGGCTTATAGCAGTAAAAGACCTCCGATGTTAAGATGATACAGGTTCGCCAACCGTATCAACAAAAAAAGGAGGTCTTGTGTCATGAATGACATAAAAAACTTATCACATAGCACATGGAGATGCAAATACCATATAGTGTTTGCTCCAAAGTATAGAAGGCAGGCTATCTACGGAAAAATCAAAGCAGACATAGGGCAGATACTGAGGAAGCTATGCGAACAAAAAGGAGTGGAGATAATAGAAGCTCAAGCATGCTCAGATCATATCCACATGCTAGTGACCATTCCGCCGAGCCTGAGTGTAGCCCAGTTTGTAGGATATTTAAAGGGTAAAAGCTCTCTCATGATATTTGACCGGCACGCAAATCTCAAGTACAAATATGGCAACCGACATTTCTGGTGCCGCGGCTATTATGTTGATACCGTAGGGCGAAATGCAAAAGTGATTGAGGAGTATATAAAGAATCAATTACAGGAGGACATAGCGGCAGATCAAATATCGTTTAAAGAGTATCTTGACCCGTTTACGGGTGACAAGAATAAGT
>JAJUJH010000117.1 GCA_029265435.1 Clostridiales bacterium | reverse complement strand
GAAGGCTACAGCGCGTTTATACCCGCGTCGCATCTCTCGCTCAAGTATGTGGAAGATTTAAAAAAGTTTGAAGGCAAAGAGCTTGAGGTGACGCTGATTGATGCGGATAAAAAGCAGGAGCGCCTTGTGGCGTCAAACAGAGCCATATTGCTGAAAGAGAAAAAAGAGAACGAAAAAAGGATCTGGGAGAGCTTTTCGAAAGGCCAGCATGTGAAAGGCGTTGTGAAGCGGCTTGCGGATTTCGGCGCTTTTGTGGATATCGGCGGAGTTGACGGGCTTTTGCATATTTCCGACATGGCTTGGAACCGAGTGAAACAGCCTTCCGATGTTGTCACAGAGGGGCAGGAGCTTGAGCTTGTTGTGCTGAGTGTTGATCCCGCTAAAAAGAAGATAGCGCTCGGGCTGAAGCAGCTGACGCCTAAGCCGTGGGATCTTGTGAACGAAAAATACAAAGCCGGCGACATTGTCAAAGGCAAGGTTGTGCGCATTGTGCCGTTCGGCGCTTTCGTGCAGCTCGAGCCCACAATCGACGGGCTTGTCCACATTTCGCAGATTGCCACCCATCGCCTTGAACGGGTGGAGGACGCGCTCCGGATTGGCGACGAAGTGGAAGCGAAAGTGCTTGAAGTCAACGCGGATAAGAAAAAAATCAGCTTGTCGATTAAAGCGCTGCTGAATGCGGCTGAAAAGCCTGTTGAAAAGAAAGAAGAATCGGAAGCGGAAGAGGATTTTCACTATGAGATTCCTCCCGTTCAGGAGTCAACAATATCTTTGGCAGACTTTTTTCCAAAAAAAGAAGAATAACACTTGAATATTTGTGCCTAGTCTGGTAATAATGATAATTGACCTCACAAAATATATTAAGACCCCCTTTACATTGGTCGTGATGCAAATCGCGACTCTTTTTTTGTCTGATCTGCCATCCGTCGGGCTTTTGTAAAAAGTAAAATGGTGCTATACTATTCAAAAAAGATATGGAGCAACGATGAAAAAAACTCTGCTGGCTGTTGACGGCAACAGCCTGATGCACCGCGCTTTTTATGCGCTGCCGATATTGACCAATAAGGCCGGTGAATACACAAACGCCGTTTTCGGTTTTTTCTCCATGCTGATAAACGCGCTCGGTTCGCTGACGCCCGATTACCTGGCCGTTGCTTTTGATATGAAGGGTAAAACGTTCCGTCACGAAGCGTTTTCCGAATATAAGGGAACCAGAAAAGAAACGCCTGAGGAATTGATTCCTCAGTTTGATACGCTCAAAAGAGCGCTCAAAGACATCGGTATCGCCGTTCTTCAAAAGGAAGGGTATGAAGCCGACGATATTCTGGGTGTGCTGTCAAGGATCTGCGCCGAAAACGGTATGGATTCCGTACTGCTTACGGGAGACAAAGACGCTCTGCAGCTTGTGTCGGATTCATGCCGCGTGATGCTCACGAGAAAAGGCGTCAGCGAGCTGGATATATACGACATGGAAAAGCTGGACGAAGTCTATCATTTAAGCCCGAAGCAGATCATCGATCTGAAGGGCTTCATGGGCGACAAATCCGACAACATCCCGGGCGTGCCCGGCGTGGGCGAAAAAACGGCGCTCGGCCTGCTGTATTCCTTTCACGATATGGACGGCGTATACGCCCATCTCGATGAGGTGAAGGGAAAGCTCAAGGATAAGCTGGCGGAAAACAAAGAGCTTGCGCTGCTCAGCCGAAATCTGGCAAAGATCGATGTGCATGCGCCCGTGGACGTGGATTTGCAGGCGTTGCGCTTTGAGGGGTTAACGGCGCGGAACTGCGGCGATGTGTTTGAAAGGCTTTCGTTCGCGTCATTGCTCAAGCGAATCGGAACCGCTCAGGAAAAGCCGCGGATTGACAGCATCGTTATCGATCATATCACACCGCTTAATTCGCTCGTGGAGGAAGCCTTCCGGCACGAAATGCTGGCCATGGATATCGACGGGAATATCTCGATAGCCTTTTCGCCGGAAAAGCAATATGTGATTGTATCGGAACATTCCTTGCTCAATCTAGATTTTTCAAGGGAAGCGGTGCTTCATGCGCTTCGGCCGCTGCTTGAGGACAGCGGCATCACAAAGCTTTTGTACGACGCAAAATCGGTGATTTCCCAGCTTGCCGATTACGGCGTGGAGATAAAAGGCAGTCTCTTCGACGTCAAACTGGCGGAATATGTGATCGACCCGTCGACGGCCGGGCTGTCTTTAGAAGGTTTGGCGGAAAGGTATAATTTGGGCGGCAGCGCCGCCGCCGTTTACGCCATGGCCGCATTGCAGACGGAAAAGATGAAGGCGGACGGTGTTTGGGATGTTTACCATGACATCGAAATGCCGCTGATGCGCGTGCTGCTCGACATGGAGAGGACGGGCTTCCGCATTGATTTAAAAGAACTGTCGGCATACAACGATAAGCTGACCGGCGAGATCGGCGCGCTCACAGACGCGATTTATGATATCTGCGGGTTTTCCGATTTTAATATCAACTCGACGAAGCAGCTCGGGCAGGTTCTGTTTGAACGGCTCGGCCTGCCGTCGGTGAAAAAAAGCAAAACGGGGTATTCGACGGACATCGAGGTGCTTGAAAAACTATCGGGAAAGCACCCCGTTGTCGATAAGATAATCGAATACAGGCGGCTCGCAAAACTCAAAAGCACGTATCTGGACGGTCTGAAAAAGATCGCCGATCCGAACGGATTTGTGCATACGACATTTATGCAGATTTCGACGGTAACGGGACGCATATCGAGCAAGGAGCCCAATTTGCAGAATATTCCCGTCCGGACACAGGAAGGGCGTGAGATACGGCGGCTTTTTCTGCCGTCGGCGGAAAACCGCGTTCTCGTGACCGCGGATTATTCGCAGATTGAACTCAGAATTCTCGCCGCGATATCGGGAGACGATGTCATGAAGAATGCGTTTGCGTCGGGCGTGGATATCCATGCGAGAACGGCGTCCGAAGTGTTCGGCGTACCGCTTGAAGCGGTGACGGACGAAATGCGGCGAAGCGCAAAAGCGGTCAACTTCGGCATTGTGTACGGCATCAGCGATTTCGGGCTTGCGCGCAATTTGAATCTGCCGGTTAAAAAGGCGGCGGGTTATATCGAACGCTATTTCGCGCGGTTTTCCTCCGTGCGGGCCTACATGGACGGCGTGATTGCCAAGGCGAAGGAAGACGGCTATGTCACGACGCTGCTCGGACGCCGTCGTTACCTTCCGGAGCTTCGGTCGAGCAGCTATAACGTGCGGTCTTTCGGCGAACGGGCGGCGCTCAATACGCCCATACAGGGGACCGCCGCCGATATCATTAAGCTTGCGATGATCGACGTATGGAACAAGCTCAAGGAAGGCGGATATCAATCCAAGCTGATCCTGCAGGTGCATGACGAGCTTATTATCGACGCGGTTTTGGATGAGGTCGGAGCCGTCAAAACGCTGCTTAAGGATTGTATGGAACACGCATATGCGCTGGATGTGCCGCTTGAGGTGCAGGTCAGCGTAGGCGGGAACTGGCTGGACGCAAAATGAGAATCGGGATCACAGGTGGCATCGGTTCCGGAAAATCCGAGGTCACGAAGTATTTAAGGAGCATCGGTGAATACGTCATATGCGCCGACGAGGTGTCAAGACAGCTTGCGGAACCGGGCGGCGAAGGCGTGCATGCGCTCCAAAAAGCGTTCGGAGAAGATGTTCTTGCCGAAGACGGCTCGCTCGACAGAAAAAAACTGGCGGCGCTCGTATTCGGCGATGAATCGAAGCTTAAGCTGCTCAACAAGACAATGCATCCGTTGATCTTAAAACGCATCAATGAATTGGCGCACGATAAAAGCGGACGCGTTTTTATTGATGCGGCACTTCTGATCCAAACGGGATTATCAGAAACGGTGGATCGGATTTGGCTTGTGACAGCCGGAGAAAGCGTGCGCTTAGAACGTGTGATCAAAAGGGACGGGCTTTCGGCGGACGAAGTAAGGCTAAGGATGATAAGCCAGCTCAGCGACGAAAAAATGGCGCCATATGCCGATGAGATCATCGAAAACAACGGCAGCGTTTATGAACTTCACAGAAAAGTGGATGCGCTGCTGAAAAAATTGTGAGGTTAACATGTCCGGTCAAAAACGAAGCAAAGAAGAACACATGCGCCGGGGAAGGGTGTGGACAATTGCGTGTGTGGTTTTGGTTGCCGCGGCAGCGCTGCTGCTGCGCGGCGTTGTGATTTACAAGCTGTATCCGCTTGAATATAAAGAAGAGATCAAGCAATATTCGGAGCAATATGCGCTTGATCCTTACTTTGTCAGCGCGGTGATCTGTGCGGAAAGCGGATTCGACAAAACGGCAGTCTCAAAAAAAGGCGCGATGGGTCTTATGCAGATCATGCCGGATACGGGCGCATGGGCGGCCGAAAAGATCGGCATATCGGAGTATTCGGCCGATTCTCTGCTGGAGCCGGATACCAATATCCGTATCGGGTGCTGGTATTTTTCCTACCTGAGCGAAATGTTCGGCGGCGATGAAGACAAGATGATTGCGGCATACAACGCGGGGCCGAATAATGTGCTCGAGTGGGCGGGGGACGGGAAGCTCACGGATATCCCGTTTAAGCAAACGAAGGATTATCTGGCTAAAGTCAAGAGAAATAAACAAATCTATAAGGGTTTATACAATGAATTTTAAAAGTATCGTTTTGCTGACGATCGCGTTTGCGGTTCTCGTTCTGAGCGCGTGCGGCAGCCGGAATGAAACGCAGCAGGCGCAGGAAACAATACCTCAGTATACGCTTCCGCCCGTCATCAAAGAGGCGGTTCCGGCCGTGGGCGGAGAGATCGTTTTTCCTGCGCCCAAACAGAAGCCGTCAAAGCTCAATCCGCTCAAGGCGAAGAATGTCGAGCTGTACAATATGCTGTCGCTGATTTATGAGCAGCCGATCCGCATCGGCGCGGACGGCAAGGCATACCCCGAGCTTGCGGAAACATGGGAAGTGAATGAGACCGGAACCGTATGGACGTTTCATTTGAGGAAAGGCGTAAAATGGCAGGGCGACAACGGGGAAATGACAGCCGATGACATCATTTATACCATTGATCAGCTCAAAACATATTCGGAATCCGAATCCAATTACGTCCAAAATATCGGTTTGATTGCGGGATATCAAAAAACGGACGCCAACACGGTGCAGATCACGCTGAAATCGCCCGGCTATTCCGCCGTTTATTTCATGACGTTTCCCGTATTGTGCAAATCGTACTGCGAAAAACACGATGTGGATACCGGCAGACCTGTGGGAACAGGCCCGTATCAGGTGGCGGAAATCGATATGGAAGACAGTGTGACATTTGAAATCAATCCGTCTTGGTGGAAACAAGCGCCTTATATCCAGAATCTCAAAGCAATCTGTATTCCCGATTACGACGCGGAGATATCACAGTTTGAGCAGAACATGCTTGATATTATGACCACATCGTCACTGACGGTGGACACGTATCTCAAATACGATAAAATCAAGTATGTCGACTATATGACGCATTATTACGACTGCCTCGTGCCGAATGTCAAAGGGATTTTGAGCGACATCAATCTGCGTCTCGCCATCGCGTATGCTTTGGACAAACGCAGCGTCGTTTCAACGGCGCTTTTGGGCCATGCGGTGGCGGTGGATTATCCCGTTTCCCCCGCATCGTATTTATCCGGCGGATCTTCAACGATGTATGAATTCAACCAGCAAAAAGCCAGGGAAGCGCTGGAACTATCGGGCTGGACGGACAAGGACGACGACAAGATCGTCGAAAAAGCGGAGGGCGGCCAGATTGCCGATTTGGATCTGCGCCTTATTATTCCATCAAACAACGAAGATGATTACCGGTCTGATGTGGCGCAGAATATTGCCGCCCAGCTTCTGGAATGCGGCATATCGGTACAGATTGATGAAATGGAACCTGACGCATATAAAACGAGTCTTGAAAGCGGCAGCTTTGATCTGGCGCTGTGCACGTTTTATATGGATGAAAATCCCGATATTTCGTTCATGGTGGGAACGGGCGGCCGCTGCAATTACGGAGGGTATTCGGACGCGACGCTCGACGGCCTTCTCCAAAACTGCGCAGCCGCGCTTAAAGAAGACGATCTGAAAACGGCTTATACGAAACTTGAGGAGCAGTTTCTCGCGCAGATGCCGCAGATTGCGCTGTATTACAGAACGAATGCGCTGCTATACAATGCACAGATCAAAATTCCGTCGGCGTTATGTGAAAAGGGACTGTTTTCAACGATTCCGCAATGGTATATCAATATGGAGGAGCCGGAGGGTTAAGGTGGAAACGCGGATAACGAGCACGCAAAACGAATTCGTAAAAATCGCCAAATCTCTGAAAACAAAAAAAGGGCGAAAAGAACATGGTGCGTTTTTGGTTGAAGGCGAAAAATGTGTGCGTGAGCTGATCACGCATATGCCGGACAGCCTGAGCAGTCTCATCATCAGCGGCGAAGGACATGCGGATATGGAAAAACGCGCACGGAACATGGGACGGCGCGTCTATAGGGTGGATGAACGCGTGATGGATGCTATCAGCGACTGTAAAACGCCGCAGAGCATCGCGGCGGTTGCGCTGATGCCGTATCACGCAGAGATCAGCGACGGCTTTATCGTAGCGCTGGACAGTGTTCAGGATCCGCAGAACGTGGGCACGATTATTCGCACGGCGGACGCAGCCGGATGCGCTGGCGTGGTGCTGAGCGAAGAAAGTGCCGATTGCTTCTCGCCGAAGGCTGTCCGCGCCTCAATGGGCAGCTTGTTTCACTTGCCGGTATTATATGAGAATATCGTATTGTTCGCGACGAGACTGCTTGCGCGCGGATACCGTGTGGCGTGCGCCGACATCAACGGAACGGAGGATTTTTCGTTTGAAGCGCAGAGAACATGCCTCGTGATCGGCAACGAGGCGCGCGGCATGTCTCGGGAAATGCTTGATATTTGCACCGACAGGATACGGATACCGATGTACGGACAGGCGGAAAGCCTCAACGCGGCTGTGGCGGCGGGAATATTGATATATAAAATCCGCTCTTGATTCTCACGGTTTTCCTATGCTATAATTCTGCCAATCAAATGCAATGAAGCCTGACAAGATACATAACGACGCAAGAAAAGAGACGGACGCCGCGGCTGAAAGCGTCCGGCTTCAGTTATGGAGGATTTTCACAGGCAGAGCAGCCCTGAGGGGCCGGGCCGTTCCGTTAAATACGCATAAGGCATTGCGGCGCAATGCGAATTTGGGTGGTACCGCGGACTTTCGCCCCAAGGCGAAGTCTTTTTTATTTTGGAACAGATGATCAGGCTGAAAAGGAGTATGTATGGAAAACGAACTCAAGGCGCTAAAGGAAAGAGCGCTGAACGAAATCGACAGCTGCCATACGGCGGCGGATATCGAGAACATCCGCATCAGACTGCTGGGGAAAAAAGGGGAACTGACCGCAGCGCTTCGCAGCATGAAAGAACTGCCTGAAGACCGGCGTCCGTTGTTCGGCAGACACGTCAACGAAGTCAGAGACGCGCTGACACAGGCGATCGACGAAAAAGCGCGCGAACTGAACCGAATCGAAAAAGAACGGCGGCTGAGGGAGGAAGCGGTTGATATCACGATGCCGGGTAAAAAGCAGACGGTCGGCGGCTTTCATCCGTTAACGCGCATTTATTATGAGCTGCGCGATATATTTGTGAGCATGGGCTTTTCGGTAATGGATGGTCCGGAAATCGAATACGACAAATACAGCTTCGAGATGCTCAATATCCCGAAAGAGCATCCGGCGCGCGACATGCAGGATACGTTTTATGTGACGGAGGATATCGTGCTTCGGCCGCATACCTCGCCGGTGCAGATCCGCACGATGCTCAGCCAGAAACCGCCCATACGAATGATATGCCCGGGCCGCGTATACCGCAGTGACGATGTCGATGCGACGCATTCGCCTGTGTTCAATCAGGTTGAAGGGCTTGTGGTCGGCCGCGGCATCACACTCGCAAATTTGAAATGGACGCTGGATACTGTCATGAAAGAATTTTTCGGCGAGAATACAAAAACAAAATTCCGCCCCGGCCACTTTCCGTTTACGGAACCGAGCGCCGAGGTGGATGCCACATGCGCAAAATGCGGAGGAAAAGGCTGCGGTGTCTGCAAGGGCGCCGGAATGATAGAAGTGCTGGGCTGCGGCATGGTGCACCCAAACGTGTTAAAGAACTGCGGCATCGATCCCGAAATCTATACGGGATTTGCTTTCGGAATGGGGCTGGACAGACTCGCAACGATCAAATACCGAATTACGGATATTCGGCTGCTCTTCGAGAATGACATCCGTTTTCTGTCCCAGTTCAAATAGGAGGTAT
>JAJUJH010000202.1 GCA_029265435.1 Clostridiales bacterium | reverse complement strand
GGAACGCGAAAAGACGGCACCGTCTGGCATCTGTCCGATAATAAGATTGCCCTTTGTTTTCCGCCTTTGATTTTGGCCATCAACATTCTTGAAGCCTGTGCGCGCGACGTTGAGGTAGGCATGACATACGGCGTGATGGCGCTCGACAAAACGGCGGACTCTCCCGTGATGCTGATGGGCGGGCCGTGGAACTATATGAACGCGATTGCGGGCATACTGAATATCGTCACCATCACAGGCTGGTTCGGCATATGCATTCGAAAGGTCACAAAAAAAGACGGCAGCCGCGATATGCTCTGGCCGGACATGCTGTGGTTCTGGATTGTGGCCTATGATCTTTGGAATTTTGCCTACACATACAACTGTCTGCCGAATCATTCGTGGTACTGCGGTTTGGCGCTTCTTCTGGCGCCCACGATCTGCGCGTTTACGGTCGGCAAAGGCGCATGGCTTCAGCACCGCGCGCAGACGCTGGCTCTTTGGTGCATGTTTGCACAGACATTTCCGATGTTTCAGGATGCGGGCATGTTCCGCGTCGATTCCACATACAACCCGACGATCTATTTTATCGTCAGCTTCCTTGCGCTTGCGTCCAATGTGGCGGTGCTGGTTTACATGCTGTATAAGGTGCGCAAAACACACCGGAATCCTTACATGGGAGAGCTTTATACCGATTTGGCGCAATACCGCTCTATCAAGCAGCTTGCCCAGTAAAGAATCCACAGCATTTTAAGGAGTGACGGGTCATGAATGAATTCCGGATACTTGAAATCAAGCAGAGCGTGTTTGAAAACAACGACCGCGAGGCCGAGAAGCTGCGCGGGGAGCTTAAAGCGCGCGGGGTGTTCCTGCTCAATTTGATGTCGTCGCCCGGTGCGGGCAAAACGACGACGCTTCGCGGAACGGTGAAGCGGCTTAAAAACGAGTTTGCGATCGGTGTTATGGAGGCGGATATCGATTCGGACGTTGACGCGAAGGCGATACAGGAAACGGGAGTCAAGGTGATACAGCTGCATACGGGCGGCATGTGCCACCTTGATGCGGGCATGACGCGGCAGGGGCTGGAAGGTCTCGGCCTTGAGGATATCGATGTGGCGATTCTCGAAAACGTTGGAAACCTCGTGTGCCCGGCTGAGTTTGATACCGGGGCGTCGAAGAACGCCATGATACTATCGGTGCCGGAGGGAGACGACAAGCCGCTCAAATATCCGCTGATGTTCACGATCTGTGATGCGGTGCTTGTCAACAAGACCGATGTGCTGCCGTATTTTGATTTTGACATGAATGCGGTGCGCGAACGCATAAGGAAGCTCAATCCGGACGCCAAGGTGATTCCGATATGCGCGCGTACCGGAGAGGGACTCGACGAATGGACGCAGTGGCTGCGTGAAGAGATAACGGCCTGGCGGAACCGCTAGCAGTTATGCGGGCGCTTATCATGAAAAAAAGGGGAACGGGCATATGGCAGAAACGATAACGGGTAAAAAAAGGCAGGGCAATCCCGCGGTGCTGGCGCTTGCCAATCATATCGGGCGCAAAAAGCCGGGCGCAAAAGACGCCTATGACTACGACTCGCCGGAGTATTTGATACTGGAGCCGGTTGTAACCGACGATATGGCCGCGGTATGCATGACGATGGCGATACGCGAGAAAGTGACGGCCGAGACCGTCAGCGAGCGGACGGGCCGGCCGGCGGAGGAATGTCACAGGCTGCTGCTGGAGCTTGCCGACGCGGGCGTCTGTTTTGTCAATACGATCGACGGCAAGGATACGTTCTGGTACGACACCTGGGTGCCGGGCATCATGGAAATGATGACGAACCATCCGACAAACCCCAAAAAATACCCGCAGATCGCCGAGGCGTTTGAGGCTTACGGGCGCGTCCGCGGCGCGAAAACCGCAGGCATGACGCCGGTGGGCGTCGGGCTGATGCGCGTGATTCCCATTGAGCAGGCGATCAACGGAGAAAGCCGGCGCGCGTCGTATGAGGAGCTTTCCAAGCATATCGAAGAACACGATATTTTCTCCGTGTCCAACTGTTCGTGCCGAACCGCGCGCGAAATCATGGGCGAGGGATGCGGGCATCTCAAAGAGGATATGTGCATACAGATGGGACATGCGGCCGAGTATTACATCCGTACGGGACGCGGCCGGCAGGTCACAAAGGAAGAAGTATACGAGATATTGCGCCGTGCCGAGGAAAACGGACTGATGCATGAGATCCCGAATCTGGACGGAGACGGCAAAACGCACGCGATATGCAACTGCTGCGGCTGCGGCTGCTTTTCGATGCGGACGGCGGAAATGTTTATCAACGCGGATATGATCCGTTCCAACTATACCGCGCAGGTGGACCGCGACAAGTGCGTGGCGTGCGGGCAGTGTGTGGAAAACTGTCCGGTCAACGCCGTTCAGCTTGGGCAGAAGGTGTGCGGAAGCAAGCCCGTAATTGACAAAATCGTGCGAGAGGAGACCCCGCGCGACACCGAGTGGACGCCGGAACACTGGAATCCCGAATACCGGACAAACCGCAAGAACGTGGTGGATACGGGAACATCGCCGTGCAAAACGGAATGTCCGGCGCATATTGCGATACAGGGCTATATCAAGCTTGCCGCGCTGGGACGTTATACCGACGCGCTGGAGCTTATCAAGAAAGAGAACCCGTTCCCGGCGGTCTGCGGACGCATTTGCAACAGACGGTGCGAATCGGCATGCACGCGCGGGGACATCGACGAACCGATTGCGATCGACGAAATCAAAAAATTCATTGCGGAGCAGGACTTGAACGCATCGAGACGGTTTGTGCCCAAAAAGCGCCACGCATACGAAAAGCCTGTCGCCGTTGTGGGGGCGGGACCCGCGGGGCTTTCATGCGCGTATTTTCTTGCGATAGACGGCTACCGCGTGACGGTGTTTGAAAAACAGCCGAAGCCCGGCGGCATGCTGATGTTCGGCATCCCTTCGTTCCGCCTCGAAAAGGACGTCGTGGAAGCGGAAATCGACGTGCTG
>JAJUJH010000188.1 GCA_029265435.1 Clostridiales bacterium | reverse complement strand
GAGGGCACATCCAGCCTTCAGAGCATCGTGGATGCGCCGATACCCGAAGGTATCAATGTGCTGATTTATACCGGCGGCACGTCGAAATGGCAGAACGGCATTGTCAGCGCCGATGCCAACCAGATATGGCTCGCGAGAAACAACGAGCTGACGCTGCTCCAAACGATGGAACCGACGAGCATGGGCGCCAGCGCGACGCTTTCCGGCTTCATCACATATGCGCAGAACAATTATCCTGCGGATCATAAGGCGCTGCTGATGTGGGATCACGGCGGCGGCAGCGTGATCGGCTTCGGCGCCGACGAGCTTTACGGCTATGACAGCCTTTATCTTTCGGAAATGTCGGACGCGTTTAAAGCTTCATACGACGGCGTACCGTTTGAACTGATCGGTTTTGACGCCTGTCTGATGGCAAGCGTCGAAATGGCGAGCGTCGCGTCTCCGTACGCAAGGTATATGGTGGCGTCGGAGGAGGTGGAACCCGGAAGCGGCTGGGACTACGGGTATATACTGTCGTCGCTTGCGGAGAATACGGCGATGACAGGCGGCGAACTGGGCAAAGTGGTCACGGACGGTTATTTTTCGAGAAGCGCGGGCAGCGGCATGGAGGGAAATCTCACATGTTCGGTGATCGATCTTGGCAAGATTGACGAGGTTGAAGCACAGCTTGCTGCATATGCGTCGAATCTGGACGGCCGTCTTGCACAGCCGCAAACGGTGAAAACGCTGTCTCAGGCGAGAATAAGCGCGGATAAATACGGCGATGAGCCGGGGGCGGCGGGCACCGAAACGCTCAACATGATCGATTTTTGGCATTTCATTTCGCTTCAGAACGGCGGAGATACGGCGCAGCGGCTTATGACCGCCATTACGGAGGCCGTGGTCTATGAGCGCAGCGGCAGTCAGCAGCCCAATTCGAACGGGTTGTCCATATTCTTTCCGCTCAACGCGCCTCAAAGCGGGGATAAGAGCCTTGAAATATATAATACGATTGATTTTTGCCCTGAATACAAGGCGTTTCTGTCCGATTATGTATCCGCGCTTGGGGCCGGCGAGGCTTCCGTCAACGAGCATTACGATCAAAACGATCTGATACCCGCGTCTTCGAGCGGCAGCTTAAGCGAGGTGGGATCGTTTTATGTGGCGCTCACGGACGAACAGATGGAGTATCTGTCGTATGTTTATTGCACGCTGGGCATGTATCTGGACGACGGCACGATCGTGGACTTAGGGTTCGACAGCGATCTGACCATAGATTATACCGACAACACTGTGCACGACAACTTTCGGGGTTATTGGACGGGTATCAACGGGCAGTTTGCGGCGGTATATGTGATGGAAGAAACGGAAGACTATGTGATATACAACATTCCGGTGCTGTATAAGAGCAGGGACGACACAAGCGGTATGAGCGACAGCGATATGGCGCTGATACAGGCGACATGGTATTGGGACAGCGGTCATGAGAACGGCGGCTATTATGAGTATAACGGCATGTTCTATATGAATAACGCGTATGACGCGCCGTCCGCGAAGCTTGCGATAGACCTTCTCCCCGGCGACCGCGTGACGCCGATTTACTGGCCGGTATATGCGACGGACGGCGATTATGAATCGTATTATACGGCGGATCCGATTACGGTGGGCAGCGAAGGGCTGATATTCGACTGGATCGAGCTGCCGTCCGGCAGTTATCAGTACGGGTTTTTGTTCTTTGACGTGTATGGCGGCGAGCATTACAGTGAAATGGCGGATTTTCAGATATAACCGGACAAAAAAGCCGTGCGGCTGTTCGCACGGCTCCGGGCTGTCAGAAAAGTCTTTTGCGAGGGCGCTGCCCTTGCGCTCCCGCTTCTTTTCTTGAAGAAAAGAAGCAAAAGACTCGTGGAAATGCCTTTAAAAAGGCATTTCCTAAAGGGCTTCTCAAAGGATGAAACATTTATGCGGTGATTTGAAGTCGTAATCACCAAAAAGCAGGTTCTTTGACACACTGAAGCTGCGGCTGTTCGCACGGCTTTAAGATTGTCTGAAAAGCTTTTGCGGGGTGCTGCCGTTTTTGCATTAAGCTCTCCTGCAAAACGGCATCATGAAGTCTGAACTGTACCCCAAAAAGCGGCACAGCTTTAAGCTTTCTTCCGTGTCAAAAAAATTCCAACGATTGCCACTATAAGGATAATCGGTGCCAACCTGACAAACACCCATTCAAACGCGTGAAAAGCCACTCCGGCCGCGGCGGTTTCAGGGTCACTATAATTCCAACCTAAGTAAGGACTATTTAAAGCGATTAAGACCACGGAAATAATCACTATGACCGCACATAATGAGATAAGCAGCCAATGAAGCGTTTTTCGTCTCATGGTTTTTCTTTGTGCGAGCTGCAGGTTTATAATCTCCAGTTTTTCGGAAATCGCTTTTAAGTCATCAACCTTCGACTCAATAACAGTTTCTCCAAGCAAAGTGCTTACGGGTGTTTCAAGCACCTCTGATATGGAAATTAACATATCAGAATCAGGAACTGACAACCCTTGCTCCCATTTAGAGATTGTTTGCCGCACCACATTCAGCTTGATAGCAAGTTCATCTTGCGAAAGTCCTTTTGATTTTCTGATTGCTTTAATGTTTTCGTTTAACATTCGGGATACCCCCTTTTTCTTTTATTTGTTAACACCATTGTAGGAGGAACCGTCCGTTGCGACAAGCAACGCATATTAACATTCAAGTCTTATCGTCGTGGTGATGATAACGAAAAGCCATCGGGCATGAAGGAGATAAAACAATCCATAACCGATCCCGAAAGCAAGGTTTAATTGTATTTTCAGATGTTCACCCGTCGCTTTATTCCGCTGCAATCTTTCTACTTAAATTAAAAAACAGTGCCCCATTTTCTGTTGAAAACAGGGCGTTGTCATTAATCTGAGCCATGCGGCTGTTCGCAAAGGCTTTTTTCATTTTTCAACGCGTCCTGCGTGTCAGTATCTCGGAATAAACCACGGCGCGCACAAAGTCATTCTTATTCTCAAACAGCGTAAGCGCGCTTTTCTGACGCTTGACGGTTTTGACGGTTTGCTCGGGAGTTTCACTGTCGTCCGTATGAAACGTCTTTAAATCGATTTGTGCGTATCTGTTGGACGAAAGCGCCTCGGCCGCCGCCGCATCGGTGCCCACATAGGCTTCGGCCGTCTGCGGCGCCTGTGAGGCATACATGCGCATATTGGCGGCCCGTTTAGGCGCCGCCTGCTCACCCGACATCATAAACGCCCGCTGTATATCGCTGAGGG
>JAJUJH010000164.1 GCA_029265435.1 Clostridiales bacterium | reverse complement strand
CAACCAGCATTCCGAAACGGTAGTGCGCGATTGCGGGCAGCCCCGATATGGATATGCGGACAAGCCGGTAATTGCGCCAGTATTGGTCAATGAAATATAACGGCACCATCGTGCCGTGATCCAGTTCCGGATCGCGTTCTCCCAGCGTGCCCGCGCGGATGTTCCTTTCAAAAGCGGCCTTCGAAAGCGCGCTCACAAATTCGGCATCGTACTCTTTTTCAAAGCGCTGCTGCGGCGCGCCGAAATGACCGAAGCTCCCCCGAGCCGATCTGCCGGGTGAAATATGGATATAGTCGCTGTACATGACGGAATGCGGGGAAACGACCACAACGGTTTCCGGCTTATGGCGCGCGACAGCCTTTGCGACGCTGTGGTACGCTTCGGACGTGGCGGAAATTTCACTTTCCTTGCCTCCGCCCACCGCCGGCACAATCAGCGGCGGATGCGGCACGATGCACGCATATTCAATCGCCATAAAACATACACCCCCTCTGTCCATATTATACCGCAACCGGCGTATGGATGATAGGATGATTCAAATACCCGCGGTTTTATTGATGAATGGCTTCTTGCGGAATCATGAAATTTCATCTGACACCGCACAGGCCGGAATAATACGCCGGATCAGCGCCGAATACGCCGCCCAGACAAGCATAAACGGCACTCCGAAAATATCCAGAGCAAACACGCTCAATTCTTTTGCAAGGCTGCTGCCCGCCTCCGGCCAACCCTTGAGCCGCGACGCGAACGCGCCCCAAATGTTCCCCTGCGCGTTTCCCGCCATGATCATTCGAACAGCCGCGCGTATGCCGAGCGCCTTTCGGACGCCGTACAAATTCACGATATAGCGCCACGCGCCCGCGTCCACACGCCCCAGCGTATCCGCATAATGCCGGGCGTAAACGAGCGCCGCCGCCTGTTCTTCGGGCACGCCGTCCATATCTCCTTTGAGCAGCCGCGAGATCTCGTTCTGCGGTATACCGAGCCTGAGCGCCTCTTTGGTATGGAACCAGCTGCAAAGCGCGCAGCCGTTCACTTGCGTCACCGCCAGCATGATGCGCTTTATGAATCTTTCGTCGATATCGCCGTTTTTTCGCGCTCGGCGCATATCGCCCGCGCTCCGCAGGAAATCGCAGATGAGCGCGCCGTTGACGCGTGCGCCGTATATCCGTTTCATCAGCCGGCCTCCCTTATCCGAATTTGAGGCTTTTCTCCACGAATGCGGCGATCTGCGCTTGCTCATGCTCAAGCCGCTCCGCGGTGAGCGGCCCCCGCCCCAGCCGGTCGGCAAGGCACAAGAGCGCTACCTCGTTGATATCCGTCTGTGCCATCATCGCTTTCGGATCGTAAAATGGCAGGTTCTTGGATGCGAACAGCGCCTGCATATGCCATCGCACCAGCGCGCTCACGCGGCGTATAAAACCGTCGTTTTGCCCGCACGCCTCAAGAAATCCTATGCTCATGCGCTCCCCCGCCTTGTCGTGGTCGTATGCGGTGATGCGCCCTTTGCGCATTTTTGTCGTTTCCTTTTTGCCAACGTCGTGCAGCAAAGCCGCCCACATCAGCTCTCGCGGGGCTTTGCTGAGGCGCTTTATCTGCGCCGCGTTATCGACAACAAGCATCGTATGATTCCAAACGTCGCCTTCGGGATGATGCACGGCGGACTGCTCCACGCCGATCAAATCCGTCAGCATTGTAAAAGGATATTGCTGTGGAAACGCTTCCTTTTCGGCTAGCGCACAAAAATAGGCGGACGGCTTTTCATCCTCCGTCAAATGCCTGTCAAATTCCAAAAAACACGCCCGTGCGCGGTCTGTGGCTGCGATCATACTCATCACACATATTATTCGAAAACCGGCATTCTGTTATTCTTCGAAAATATCAATCGAAACAGGGCAATGGTCGGAGCCTAAGATGTCGCTGTGAATCGTGAACCCGCGCAGCTGCGGCTTGAGCCTGTCGGAAATGCACGCGTAGTCGATGCGCCAGCCCGCGTTACGGGCGCGCGCGCCAAAGCGGTAAGACCAGTATGTATACGCGTCTCGCCTGTCGGGGTAAAGATATCGGAACGAATCGGTAAAACCGGCGTCCAGCAAATCGGTGAATCCCGCGCGTTCTTCGTCGGTAAAACCCGCCGTATGCCGGTTGGCGGCAGGGTTTTTAAGATCGATCTCCTTATGCGCCACGTTAAAGTCGCCGCAGACGATCACGCTTTTTTTCTCGTCGAGCGTTGTGAGATAGCCTCTGAAAGCCTTGTCCCATTCCATTCGGTAAGACAGCCGCTTCAATTCCTCGCCCGCGTTCGGCACATAGACGTTTACAAGATAAAAGCTCTCAAATTCAAGCGTTATCACGCGCCCTTCATGGTCGTGCGCGTGAAGGCCGATCCCGTACGCCGAGGCGATCGGCTCTTTTTTCGAGAACACCGCGGTGCCCGCGTAACCTTTTTTCTCCGCGTCGTTCCAGAAGGCGAAATAGCCGAGAGGCTCAAAATCAAAATCGCCGCGCTGCAGCTTCGTCTCCTGCACACAGAATATATCCGCGTCCGCCGATTCAAAAAAACCGGCAAACCCCTTGCCAAAGCATGCGCGCAATCCGTTCACGTTCCAAGACACGATTTTCATAAACCAGCCTCTTTACTCCTGATATTTCATTTCCGGGCGATAACGACAGCCGCCCTTTTCTCAGCGGAAACCATTATATTCACAGGCGCCGCTTCTTTTCTTGCGCTCGCCGTCCAATATCCGCATAAACGCCGTGGGGATGGGCTTCTCGTCTATTGATTCCCAATGCGTCCATTGCCATTCGGAAGACCCCGGCTTTATCTGCTCGTCTGTTGTGTACCGCACGATGTCCATCTCCCAACGCTGATGCGTGAACACATGCAGCGCCGTTCCCGCCATTTCTCCGGCGTTCAGCTTGAGACCGTATTTTTCAAAAAAGAGCGTCTCGGGCGCAGCACCTTCGCGTTTTTCAGCGACGGGCAGTCCCCAAAGCCGTCCGAGCAGCCTTTCGCCGCCGCGGTAACACAGCAGCACCTTGTCTTCCGTCTCCACAAGCGCCGCCCACAGCGCCACCGTCCGCGCTCTGCCTCGCGGCTTTCTCACGGGCAGCTCATTCTCGATCCCCAGCTTTCGCGCCTTGCAGTCCTCGTTCCAAGGGCAGTCCGTGCAGCCGGGCGATGACGGGCGGCATACGAGCGCACCAAGCTCCATGAGTGCCTGAGTCAGATCGCCCGCGTTTTTATCCGTCATCATTGCCCGCACCCGCGCTTCCGCCTCTCTGCGCGCAGACGGACGCGTGATGTCCTCCCGAAGCGCGAAAGCCCGAGAAACCACGCGAAGCACGTTGCCGTCCACCGCCGGATACGGCTTGCCATACGCGATGCTCATCACCGCGCCTGCGATATACGGCCCCACGCCGGGCATCGCAAGCCACCCCTGGGCCGTCTGCGGGAACTCGCCGCCGTATTCTTCCGTCACGATTTTCGCAATGCGGTGCAGGCTTCGGGCGCGGGAATAGTATCCCAGCCCTTTCCAGCAGGCCAGCACCGCCTGCTCGTCCGCCGCGGCAAGCGCATATACATCGGGAAAACACCTTAAAAACGGCTCGTAATAGCGGATTACCGTCTCCACGCCGGTCTGCTGCAGCATCATTTCGGAAACGAGCACCGCGTATGCGCCGCCGCGCCGCCGCCACGGCAGATCCCGCTTGTATATTTCATACCAGCCGAGCAGCTTATCCCTCATACGGCGCTCCCAATATCTCATGCAGTTCGTCAAGGCGGGTAATGACATATGTGATCGGCAGTCCGGCGCTGTTTTCGGCTCCATGCCTGTTGAACCAGCACGTGTCGATTCCCGCCTCAACGCCGCCTTTGATGTCGGTCCGCAGCGAATCGCCGATAACAAGCGCGCGCCGCGCGTCAAAACCGCCGATCCGGCTCGCCACATGGTCGAAAAACGCCTTTGAAGGTTTCTGAAAGCCGATGCTCTGAGAATCGAAAACCGCCTCAAAATACCGAAGAAGCCCCGCGCCTTCAAGCCGCCTGCGCTGCGTTTCGCTCACGCCGTTGGTCACGGCAAACAGCCTGTAAGCTTTAACGAGCCTCCCAAGCGTTTCCGCCGCGCCGTCGATCACATAATGGCCGTCGCCGAGCATATTCTGATATGTCTTTTCCCATGCCGCGCCGTCAACGCACACGTCAAACGCCGCCATCGTCAGTTCAAACCGCTTGTCCAGCATTTCACGCATGGGAATGCCGCCGCACTCATATTGCGCCCACAGCCGCTTATTGACCGCATGATACGTTTCGAGGACATCGCGGGTCAGCCTGCGGCCGTAAAACGCGAACAGCTTTTGCAGCGCTTCCGCCTCGATCCTTTGAAAATCCATCAGCGTATCGTCCACGTCGAAAAGCAAAAAACGGTATCGCCTGCGCGTATCCGCCATACACCGCCTCTTTCATATGATGATTCTGACTATATCATTTTTCCGGGACCGCCGCCATAGTCTGACGGAAAGAAAAATACGCCGGTTGGCAAACCAGCGTTCATCTTGTCGAAAAACCTTCGGTTTTCCGACAGTTTTCCGGCTTTGCTTGTTCCTTGCAAGCTCGAAACGGCGCAAAACCGCAGGATGTGGACCGGGCGGATCAAGCCCGTCTTGCCCACAAACGATATTATTCTCTCTAT
>JAJUJH010000187.1 GCA_029265435.1 Clostridiales bacterium | reverse complement strand
CGCAAAGGTAGAGGCAAAACCCTTAAAAACGGGCATGTGAACCCAAGGAGAAAAACTTCGACCTCTATCCGCTGCTTGCATTGTACTGTAACTGTCCTGTATGGACAATCAAAATACGAACATTATTATACGAGGAGAAAAAAGATGATGGACTTGCCTGAAATATTTAAAGCGCTGGGAGACCCGACCCGTCTGCGCATATTGAGTCTGGTGGCGCGGAAAGAATTATGTGTGTGCATGATTGCGGAAGTGCTGAATATGCGCCAGCCGACCGTTTCAAAGCACCTGAACAGACTGCGGTTTTCAAATATCGTCAAATGCCGCAAGCTTTCGCAGTGGTGCTTTTACCGCATGAATGAGTCGTTCGGCACACAATGCAGAGAGCTTCTGCTTTTTCTTGAAAAGAAATGGGGGGAGTCGCCGCAATACCATAACGACGTCAAAAAACTGGACGAATTAGAAACCGAACATTGCTGCTGTCAGCAGCTATTAATCGACAACGAAAAGAAATAAACCGCTGACGCAGGCTTGCGCGCTTTATTTTGTGAAAACACTTGCCTTATTGTCAGTTTTAAATGTTCCGATTTTTCGATTTTGTTAAGAATGTGTCAAATTTCAAAATCGTCACGCGGCATAAATTGTGATTTTCCGTCAGGAGTGATAGCATATAGATGAAAATCACAGATATGGGGAGAAAGACGATGAAGCTGAATTATAAGAACACCGTGCTCGTTGGTCTGGCGTTTCTCACGATCTCCGCTTTTTGGCAGCTATACGATTTCATCATTCCGCTGATACTGCAAAACACATTCAAAGTCAACCATACATTATCCGGATTCATCATGTCGGCGGACAACATCTTCGCGCTTTTTATGCTGCCGCTTTTCGGCTTGCTTTCCGACAGGGCGCAGTCAAAACTGGGGCGCCGGATGCCGTTTATTCTGATCGGTACGCTTGCGGCGGTGGTTTTCATGATGGGAATACCGCTGGCCGCTCATTCGGGACAAATTGCGCTTTTCATGGCCGCTCTTGGGCTGGTGCTCGTTTCAATGTCTTTCTACCGGTCGCCGGCAGTTGCGCTGATGCCGGATGTAACGCCCAAACCGCTGCGTTCAATCGGCAACGCGGTGATCAACCTGATGGGGTCTCTCGGCGGAGCGGCGCTTCTGCTTATCATTTCATTCCTTGCGCCGGATACAAAGCATCCGGAAACCGCGAATTACTGGCCGCTGTTTATCACGACGGCGGCGGTCATGATTGCGGGGGTATCGGTGCTTGCGGTGACGATCAGGGAACCTGAGCTTGTCAGGAAGATGCGCCAAGACAGCGCGGCGATGGGCATAGACCCCGAGGAAGCCAGTCAGGAACACCCCGAATTAAAGAAGCGCAAGCTTCCTCCCGAAATGCGCAGGAGCATGGGGTTGATACTCGCGTCCATCGCTTTATGGTTCATGGGCTACAACGCGGTGACGACGTCGTTTTCCAAGTACGCCGTCAACGCGCTCAATATGAAGGAATCGCAGGCGTCGCTGATACTGATGGTGGCGGTAATTGCCGCGACGCTTTCGTTTATACCCGTGGGGTACATCTCCATGAAAATCGGACGCCGCAGAAGCATATTGGGCGGCGTTGTGCTGCTTGCGGCGGTTTTCGGCACGGCCGCGCTGTATAAGGCATATTCGCCCCTGATGTACGTATCGTTCGCGCTTGCGGGAGTGGCTTGGGCGGCTATCAACGTCAATTCGCTGCCGATGGTGCTCGAGATGTCAAAGGGCGCAAGCGTGGGGCAGTATACGGGCTATTATTATACGTTTTCAATGGCGGCTCAGGTTGTTACACCGATATTATCCGGTTTTTTGCTGGACAAAGTCGGCTTCTCCACCCTGCTGCCATACGGCGCGTTTTTTGTGGCGCTTGCGTTTTTCACGATGCTGGGTGTCAAACACGGTGATTCAAAGCCGATCGTGCCCGCAGTCAGGCTTGAGTCATTCGATACGCCAGACTAAAAAAGAAGGATCGTCATGATATATTTGCAAATCGTCGTCTGCGCGGCCGCCGCGCTGCTCATCATCAATATGCTTCTGCTTGCGCCGGGCAATCTGCCGAAGAACACAGAGGGACTGTGGCGTGCGCTGTATGCGCACAGAGGCCTGCACACGCAGGATAAAAAAACGCCCGAAAATTCGCTCGCTGCGTTTGAGGCGGCGGTGAAAGCCGGTTACGGCATCGAGCTGGACGTCTGCCTGTCGGCCGACGGAAAAGTCGTTGTGTTTCACGACGACGATTTAAAGCGCATCTGCGGCGTGGAAAAAAAGGTGGAGGACTGCACGTTTGAAGAGCTTTTGAGCTGCAGGCTGTTGGGTACGGATGAGAGAATACCGCTTTTCAGCGAAGTGCTCATGCTTGTGGGCGGCAGACAGCCGATGATCGTCGAGCTGAAAACAACGAGGCGGTATCGCGAGCTCTGCAAAAAAACGGCGGATCTTCTTGAAGCGTACAAAGGGATGTACTGCGTCGAATCCTTTGACCCGCGGATCGTTCACTGGTTCAGAAAATTCAGACCTCTGACGGTACGCGGCCAGCTTTCGGCGGGACGCGAAAGCTATAAGGGAAAACCGTTCTATCAGGCATTCCTGCTTTCGGGGCTTTTCACAAATATCGCGGCGCGTCCGCACTTTGCGGCATATAAGCACGAGGACGCAAAGCCGCTGAAGCTTGGCTTATACCGCATGCTCGGCGGCAAGCTTGTCGGCTGGACGGTTCGCGATACGGACAATGCGGAGAGGCTGATGAAATACTTCGATACGATCATATTCGAGTTCTTCGAACCAAAAAGAATGATGTGAAAAAAGGATGAACGTGCTGCTTACAATACCGTCAGCAGAACACTTAACAACGAACAAATGTTCGTGAGAATTTATGTTTGCCTTTTTGCTTCGGGGGTGCTATAATACGCATTGAAAAGGCAGGAGAGGCGGGCCGTGTCGGAAGGTGCGGCCTTTGCTTTGGCTCCAGAAAGAAAAGGAGACAGACATGAGAAAGAATGCGCTGGTCGCGCAGTCGGGCGGGCCGTCGCCGGTCATCAATGCGTCGCTCCTCGGCGTGATCGATGCATGCAGGCAGTATCCCGACCGTATCGGCGGCATATATGCGGCGTGGCATGGCATTGAAGGCGTTTTGCTGGAAGAGCTTATTGACATGAACGCACAGGACGAGAAAGAACTTCGGCTGCTCAAGCATACGCCCGCGGCCGGCGGCATCGGCACCTGCCGGTATAAGCTCAAGGCTGAACAGCGCGAGGATTTCGCGCGCATCATCG
>JAJUJH010000171.1 GCA_029265435.1 Clostridiales bacterium | reverse complement strand
CGCCGTCGCGCACAACGGCGATCGATGTGGTGTAGGCGCTGGAGTCGATACCGGCGAAGACGTTATACCGGCTCATCTGCCGTTTGATTGGCTTCTATCACGGCGGCCAGCACGCCGTTTATGAAGCTTGACGATTTGTCCGACGCGTATTTTTTTGCAAGCTCCACACATTCGTTGACAGTGATGCTTTGATGGATATCGTCGCAATACTTGAGCTCGCATACGCCCAACCGGAGAATGGATAATTCGACCTTTGCCATATGCGAAATATTCCACTTTTTTGAATTAACCTGTATAACCGCATCCACTTCGTCCGCATGGCTTTTGTATATTTCGATGAGACGCTTCACAAATTCCCATGCATTTTCATTCATGCCCTTATCAAAACAATCCCGCATCACATCCATTGTGGCGGGATTAAACTCACCGTTTATCGAATACTCATAAAAAAGCCGAAACGCTGTGTCTCTGGCCGACCTTCTGCTCAAACCGTTCCTCCGCTATGCCTATCTGAAAATGTCCGGTAATATCTTGTCCAAAATTTCAAAAAGCCTTTTTCTCAATTTATTCCTTGTGCCTAAAAAAGCGCCGATACCGACGCAGATCGCCAGAAACAATGTACTGAAAAAACCGATCGCCAATATCAGTACGCCGACAATAAGGCCGATACCCATGCCTGTGATAAGGCCCCGATGCGCTTTGATGAACTCAAAAAAAACGTTTTTTTCGTCCACTATTCCACACGCGCCTTTACTATCTGCGCCGTCTTATCGACGAGCAATGTGATTTTGCCCACCGGCATGCCGGAGAGCGTTTCAATATGCTCTTTCAGGCTCTTCTGAAGGCCGCCCAGCACATCGGGTATGCAGGTGCCTTCCACGACGGTCATTCTCGCGGAAAAATTCGCTTTCCCTTCCCTTATCCCGACACGCACGCCGACGCTTTTGACCGCCATGTTTTCCGCGATATGGCGGGTGGCCATGTCCTCAAGCGCGTTGTACGTCACGAAAATGGAGCCTCCGTCTGAAACGCTGATTTTCGCCGATTTCGGTTTGCGCTTGCGAATACCCGAAAACATCAGCATGATGCTGACAACCGCTATCGCAATGCAAACGGCCGATACAATCCATATCACCGTCACGTTTCCATACAGCTGAGACAGCCAATATTGCGGAAACGCAACGTCGATCAGATTCCATGCGCATCCGAGCGTAACGACCACCACGAAAAGCACCATCAATATGTAGAGCGTTAACAAAAACCTCATGAATATCCGCATTATCTTTCGTTTCCCCCGACTCTAGTGAACGCGCTTTGTATCTTCCTGCGTCTCTTTTTCCACCCTGACACCCTGTATATGGACATTGACCTCAACAACGCGAAGCCCCGTCATCGTTTCCACCGCTTTTTTGACGTTGGCTTGGATCTTGTCGCACATCGAAGGAATCTCAATACCGTAGCTGACGACAACAAACAAATCGATCGCGCATTCTTCGCGGCCGACTTCCACCTTCACGCCTTTTGTCAGGTTTTTGATCCCGAGCAGTTCGGCAAGCCCGCCGGAGAAACCGCCGCTCATGCCCACCACGCCCTCGATCTCGATCGTTGCAAGCCCGGCAATCGTGGCAACCACATCGTTTGCAAAAGAAATGCTGCCGTTCTGTTCTTCCCGCGTGTTGATATCGTTTGTGCTCAAATATCTCACCTCTTAAAATAATGCTTAAATTATAACAGATAAGGCAGCGCAATTCAATCCGCTTAAAGAAGTCTTTAACACTTTTCCACAGTGATGTTACTCCTGCAAAATAACCTTAATATTTTTCGCAGGCTCGCCCGTCTCGTTGCGGACAATTTCAAGCACCTTTGCGGCTTCCTCCTTCGTGATTTCCTTTGCTTTCAAAACCACGTTGACTGAGCCTTGCTGAACGGTCACGATCGCGTCGTCAAAGCCCGCCGCCACCAAGAGCCCTTCTATTTTCAATTCCGATTCCATGCGCCGTACGATCTCGATTTTTTGGTCCTGCGCATCCTTCATCGTTTCGGCATCGCTTTTCTCATTCGTGATAATGCTGTCAAGATAGGCGATTTCGGTATTGCGCGTGCTTTCCCTGTTGGCTTTGTAATCCCCGAAATAGTTATCCGATGACATCACCGCAAGATCGCCTGCGCTCAGCGCGCCGTCAACCTCTTGTCCGCTCACAGAGGCCGACGCATCTTTCAACGCATCCTGATTTGCTCCGGCGCCCAGCGCAAAGTTCAAATACGCCACACCGCCAAGCAGCACGATAAGCCCCGCAAGCAACAGATATCTTCCGATATTCTTGTTTTTCATTATACCACTTCCTTTATTCATTATGCACTTTCACATCCTATTCCTTTTGCATTTTATACACATCAACCTGATCAGGGCTGATATTCAATATTGTTTCGACCGCATCAAGCAGGCTCAGTTTCACACCGATATCGTCCGCACCTTCCGCCACTACGATCACGCCTTTAACGGGCGGGCTGTTTTCTTTGAGCACAAGTGCTTTGCTGCCGTCTCCGCCGTTTACTGTGACCACCTCGCTTTGCTTGTTTTCCGTGCTCGTCGTGCTGGAACCGTTCTCGTTCTGGTCGGTTGTTGTGGATGTCTGAGTATCCACGCTGATTGCGGGCACAATTTCTGCGCTTGATTCATATGTGATCATCACCTGCACGCGTCCGGCGCCCTGTATTTTGGAGAGCGTATCCTGAAGCTTTTGCTCAATGCTGCTGGATTCCGACGCATCCACCGGCTGCACACCCTGCGGCGTTTCTTTTTTCTCCGTTCCCGTTGAAGCAAAATAAATGGCGAGTATCACAACAACGATGAGCAATACCGCGAGATACTGGAGTTTTTTCTTGAACTCAAGCTTTGCAAACCGGACGAATATATTCTTTTTTTCGCTCTGTGTTTGTTCACTGACATCTGTCATTGATCCCGCATCCTTTCATTACTCATTTTTATTACCTTCGTCGTCCACATATACCTTGTAAAGCTTGTAAATATAATCTTTATACTGAGCCCCGTCGTAATTGAATATCCTGGCGCTTCCCGCCTCTTTAAAAGCGCGGTTCATCTCGTCCTCGATATGGTTTCCATTGAAGAATGTCACAATCGGGGCAAGTATGATCACCGTCGCCGCAATACCCGTCACAACAGATACAAACCTTTTAATTCCGCTCTCCGGCAGCAGCATTGAAACGACGGAGCTGAATAATATGGCGACGGCCACCGATACCGCCCATGAATATAAGAAGTTTTCCATATGCTTACCTCAGCATTACATTGGCGTTTCCCGCCCCGATGATGACCGCCGTTGTGATAAAAAACATGATGGCGGCCGCCATGACGGCGGCAAAAAGCAAAAGCAGCACTTCTCCGGCATCCTGTGCAAACTTGCCCATCTCGGTTCCCGATATGGGTTCCAGTACCGCGCCCGCCAGTTTAAACAGAAAATAATGGGCCAGTATCGCAAAAACCGGTGTCATCACGATGCCCGCAATGATGATGATTCCCGCAACGCCCACCGCATTTTTGATCAGCAGCGAGCACGAGAGCAGCACATCGACGGAATCGGAAAACACTCCTCCGATGATCGGTACAAATTTATCGATCGTATATTTCGCCGTTTTGATGGACAGCCCGTCAAAAGTTGAGCCGAGAAGTCCCTGCAGCGAGATAATCCCCAGAAATATCGTAAAGCTGACGCCAATCCCCCATTTCACAACGCTCTTGATCAGCGCGCAAAAGCCGTTGAGCTTTACCGCGGATGAAAAATGATTGATGATTGCAAAAACCGTCAGTACAATGATCAGCGGAAGGATAAAGCTCTTGAAAAAAACAGAAACGCCCGTTGTTAAAAATACCGTTGCGGGGCTCAAAATCGCCGTCGATGTAATGCCGCCGATGGCCGTCAGCAGAGTAAACATCAGCGGAAAAAAGTTTTCAGTGAACGCCGTCATATTGGCAACGGTTTGTGTACCGGTCGCAAAAGCGGAAACAAGCACGCCGATCGTCATCGTTCCGATAATCACATACTGGGCGGTTTTGGCCGCTTTCGACACCCCCGATTCCCCGAACGATGGTTTGAAATGCGTTATGACCGAAAAGACAAGTGCGACAACCATGATCTGCACGATAACCGGTATGCTGCTTTT
>JAJUJH010000140.1 GCA_029265435.1 Clostridiales bacterium | reverse complement strand
CAATAAAGCTAAAAATATAATTTGTGGGCAAGACGGGCTTTGCCCGCGCAGCCCACACCTTGCGGTTTTGCGCCGTTTCGAGCTTGCGAGGAACAAGCAAAACCGGAAAACTGTCGGAAAACCGAAGGTTTTTCGACAAGCAGAAAGAAGCGCGGGACGCTTCTTTTAGACATGCATATTTAACCGGCGCTTGCCGATGGCGTTTCGGAAGGCGTTTCGGAAGGCATTTCGGAAGGCGTTTCGGAAGGCGTCTCCGGCGTCGCCGTTTCCCCGCCTTCGGGAATATCGATCTCTGCGTCGCCCAAGTCTTCGCCCGCGGCATCGCCGTCTACATCGGCGGGTTCTGTGGCCTCCCGCTTCATGACAGTTATGCTTGCGTCGGGTTCGACAATGCGCAGCGTATCCGCGTCGACGATCTCATAAACGGTTGACTGGCCCTGCGCCGTGAGCGTCAGCGCGTTGGACGATACGCTGTATGCGCCCTGCCCCATCGCCTTGCCGTCTCCGCCGTAAACGAAGTATGCCCCCGTGGGGAGCAATTCGATCGTAAAGTCGCCGCCCAGGTTCTGTTTTTCCGCGTCCGATACAGGTACGCCGTTGGAGTCGATAATCTGATCCACATACCAGCGGCCCGAAAAGTCTGTGCCCGAAAAGTCGGGCGTCGGCGTGGCGGTGGGGGCGGGTTCTCCGCTTATCGGCGCTTCCGATATCGCACCGGACGGCGCCGGCCGGCTTCCGCAGGCGCTGAGGAACAAAACCAGTAAAGCAAGAAGCAATGAGACGCTTTTTTTCATCCGCACATTGATCCCTTCATGATGAGTTAGAACACCCGGAATGCGCATTTGAAGTATTTCTGACACCATGAGCCTGTGCTGGAACGCTTGACGACCTTGCCGTTGCTCGACGACGCGTCGATCATGACGCCGCCGCCCGCATATATGGCCACATGACCCTTGAATACGATGATGTCGCCGCGCTGCATGTCGCCCATGCTCTCTATTTTGGTGTATTTTGTACTGCTGGCCCATGTGGCGGATGTCATGTAGCTCTGGCTGACGCCCACCTGATTGAGACACCAGTACACGAATCCCGAACAGTCAAACGAGTTGGGACCCTTTGCGCCCCGCACATATTTTGAACCGATCTTGGATTCGGCGACGGATATAAACGACTCGATATTCGCGCCCGTGATATTTGCCTTTGAGCCGCCGCTGCTTGAATTTGAGCTTTTGCCGGAGCTGCTGCTGCTCGAGGGCTTCTTGTATTTTTTTGCGCTGTCGGAGAACAGTGTGTTCATCGTATGGCGGCCCACCTTGCCGTCAACGGTCAGCTTGTTGGTGCTTTGGAAATTGCGCACCGCCGTTTCGGTGTCTTCGCCGTAATAGCCTGTGGCTTTTTTCAGATAGCCGAGCTCTTTAAGGCGGTTCTGGACGCGCGTCACGTCGTCGCCCCTGGCGCCGATCGCGAGAGCGTTGCCCTGCGCGCTGGAGGACATCAGCGCCGCCTTTGTGGTGGGGCCGATGTACCCGTCGGCAATAAGGCCGTTGCTCTCTTGAAAGCGTTTCACGGCGGTGATGGTGTCGGCGCCGAACATGCCGTCGGGCTCGGTCGTGAGATACCCGAGAGCTTTAAGCCGCTGCTGGTAGGTCAGTATCTCGGGGCTTTGCTCGCCGTAAGAATACATATTGGGCTTGGCGTTTTCGCTGTAGAGCATCTCCCGCGTGTTTTTGCCGACTTTGCCGTCTTCCGAAAGGCCGTTGAGCTTTTGAAACTTTTTAACTGCCGCTTCGGTAAGCGTGCCGAAATAGTTCGTGACCTTGTCGATATAGCCAAGCTCGTAAAGACGCTGCTGGATTTCGCCGACATCCGTATCCTGTGCGCCGATGGTGATTGTATAGTATTGCGCCTGATCCGACATCAGCAGATCGTATGTGGCCTGATCGACCGTGCCGGTCACGGGAAGCCCGTGCTGCGCCTGAAAGTGCTGGACAGCCAATTCGGTTGTGTCCTCGAAAACATCGCTGGGCTCGTCCTCATCGAGATAATCAAGATCCATCAAACGCGTTTGGATGTCCGTTACCACGGTGGCTTCCGTTCCCTTGGAGATGGATACCGACTCAAAAACGGGCATGGCGACCGTGACCTTCGATTCGGGCATTGTGGTTGCGATGGGCTGAGCGTTTTGGGGCTTCGCGCCAAGGCTGTTTTCCGCCGCGGCCAGCAGGTTCTCGCCGGAGGCGGGCTTTGGGGCGCCGAGCGATATGACAAGAATGAGGACGATGGCGATGACCGCCGTGACACCCGCGACGGCAGCCAGCCTCCTGACGTTCTTGACGCGAACGGAATGCCTGCGCGCCTGCCTGCGAAGAGCGGCGGGTTCCGAAGCCATACGAACGGTGCGGGCTGCGGACGGCCGCGCTGCCCGCTCGGAATGAGCCGGTTTGAGATGAATCAAAGACTTGAGCCGGTTAAACAGCCGTTTGATGTCCGGTATGGTTTTTTTCGCGTGCTTATTCATTCGTTCGCCCCTTAAGTCTCGTATTCCCTGACAAATTCGCCGATTCATCAAAAGGTCATTCTTATTCTATCAGAAATAAATGCCGCTCGCAATACTTTTGTAACATAATCGTAATGAATGCTTCGCAATCAATCGCAGATTTCCGGTATTTTCCGTTTGGTTCATGTTATCGACCGTTTTCAGCCGAATAAGCCGTTTATTCAGTCTGCCGCAATATCCGGTTCAGTCCGGACGGTTCCCGCAAATGGGCACAAGAATATGTTTTTCATGCTTATTATACTATGTCCGCAACATAAAATAAACAGATTACGCTTTCCCTTCGCCGTCCGCTGCTTCGGACGAATGAAGCGAATCCATATATTCGGCGTATAGCTGCTGCGCGTTGCCCTGCCAGCCCGCCCATGCCTCGGTGACGGTATAGGCGCCGGGTGTCAGGTCAGGCCGTTTGGACGGTCTTTTCGCGCGTATAAGCTGCGCTTTGACGGCGGCGGCTTCGTCGTCGTTTTTATCGCCCGCGATGATTTCGCAGACGGTGCCGGGCCCGAGATTGTAGTAGATCCAGCGCGCATCGGGTACCAGCATGCGCACGCAGCCATGGGATGCGCGTTTGCCGAGAACGTTGTATGATTCGGTGTAGCTGCGAGGATTTCTGGATTGATAGATCAGCGAGTGGCAGAAAATGCTGCGCGTGATCTGACGCCAATACTGGCCGTAGACGTCAAATTTGGAAAACTTGCCGAAACGCACCGAGCTTGCTCCCATTTTGAACGTGCCGAGAGGCGTGGGCGTTTTGCGCGTGCCCGAGCTGATGATGATATAGCGGACGGGAACGGTATATTCGCCGTTCACGTCTTTCTTGTAGACCGTCGCGAACTGATGATATATATTGATGACCAGCTTATAGGTATCCGGCGCTGGAAACGGCGGCAGGTTGTCTTTATCGTATACGTTGTTGTCGCCCACGAGCTCTTCAAACGCCATAGCGGTGGTGGGGGCGAGCTGTGCGAAACTGAGAGGCCGTTTTTCAACGGCAAGCGGCTCCGGTTCGGGAACGGGCGTGGGCATAGGTTCGAAGGATGCCTGCGGCGTCGGGCCGGCGGTTTCGGCGCCCGTTTCGGCGGCAAGGGTTTGTGCCGGTTCCGCGGTTTTGCGAGGGGGCGCGGTCAATACCGCATAAACGGCGGCGGCCGCCCCAATCACACCGACGGCGGCCAATATGATGCGAACGGATTTCTTCACCTGTTTCCTCCCATATGCCAAACGATGCCAATATCAATACAATTCTATAATACTGCGGCCGGCAAGTCAAACACGCATAATTCCCGCGCGGCCGGCATGCCAGCCTTTCATCGCAGTTTTTTGACGCTGCGGCTTCGTTTATATACGGTGAAGGATATTGGCAAAACGTACGGGTCACATTATACTGTGGGGAGGGGGAGACGCATGAAAAATATCTGTTATGTTGGCAATGAAGAAAAGACGGCGGTAGAGTTTGGTCAGGATACACGCTTGTGGGAGATAGCGGAGCGGAACGGGTTCAAAGATGCCGTCTGTGCGCTGATGAACGGTCGCATCGTTTCGCTTGCGGACAGTCCAGAACAGGAGGCGCAGGTCGTTTTTCTGTCGCCGTATGAAAGCGAGCAGGCGTCCCGCGTGTATCTGCGCGGCGCGACATATGTGCTTTACCGGGCCGCGCGCGAACTGTTTCCCAAGCGCAGGTTTACGGTGGCATATATGCTTTGCGGCGGCGCCTACTGCGAGCTTGAGCCTTTGGAGACAGGCGATGTCAAAAAACTGAAGCGGCGCATGGACGAGCTGATTGCGGCGGACGAGGAATTTGTGCTGCATGTGATGCGCGTGGACGAAGCGAAAAAGATCATGCTGGACGAAGGGCTTGACGATAAGGCCGAGCTTTTGAGCTACCGGCCTTTCGATTATTTCCGGCTTTACGAATACGGCGGAATGCATAATTATTTCTACGGCATTATGCCAAAAAGCGCGGGATATGTGAAAGACGCCGGGCTATATCCTTACGGAGACGGCATGATACTCAAGATACCGACGCCGTACCATGAGGCCGCCGTATCGATCATCGACCGGCCCCAGTATGCCGATGTGTTTAAACAGGCCGAACGGTGGGGCAAAGAGCTGTCGGTCGTGAACGTGGCTGATATCAACAACATATTCAGAGAAGGCGGCATGGCCGAATTTATCCGCGTTAACGAGGCGATGCATGTGAGCGCCATCGATTCGATCGCGCGTCAGATCGCTGACAGCGGCAGCGTGCGCGTCGTACTGGTGGCGGGGCCGTCGTCTTCGGGCAAGACCACGTTTGCGTCGCGGCTTTCGGTGCATCTGAAAGCGCTCGGGAAAAAGTGCCGTCCGATTTCGGTGGACGACTATTATAAAAGCCGGTCCGACATTCCTCTCGATGAGAAGGGCAAGCCCGATTTTGAGTGCATCGAAGCGCTGGATACGGACAAACTGGGCAAGGATCTTGAGCTTTTGCTGTCGGGCAGGGAAGCGCAGATGCCGCGGTTCGATTTTGTGGCCGGTGAGCGGCGGGAAACGGTTCCGATGAGCATAGACGACGATATCCTTGTGATTGAAGGAATTCATGGCCTCAACGACAGGCTCACGCATACCATTCCAAGCGATAAAAAGTTTAAAATATTCATTTCGCCGCTGACCACGCTCAATATCGACAGCCATAACGTGGTGATGCCGGAAGATTTACGATTGCTGCGGCGTCTGGTCCGCGACAAGCGCACGCGCGGGTATTCGTTCGCGCAGACTTTTGCGGTTTGGGACAGCGTGCGGCGCGGCGAATTCAAATACATACTGCCGTATCAGCATACGGCCGATGTGATGTTCAACTCGACGCTGTTTTATGAACCGCTTCTTTTAAAAAAGCACGCTTACAGCGATTTAAGACAGTTTACGCCGGATATGCCGCATTATCCGGAGGCGCTCGATTTGCTGAAATTTCTGAATTATTTCCTTAGCTTCAGCGATCAGGGCGCTGTGCCGCAGAACAGCATACTGCGCGAATTTATTGGATAATAATACCAGAACATGCATTCATAATGCCGCTTAAACCTGCAAAGAATAAATGCAAAGGAGGCGGATTGAATGAAGAAAGTGTTGATTGCAATCATCGTTGTGGCGCTTTTATGCGCCGTGTTTGCGGGATGTACGAATAAGAACAACACCAATACGGTGTCGCCGACGACGACGGTAACGACGACGGTAAAGCCGACGACCACAGTGAAGCCGACGACCACGGTGTCGCCGTCGCTGAGCCCGATCGCGACCCCATCCCCGCTGACAAGCCCTGGCGCTGTGACGTCGCCGGCGGTTTCTCCGGCTGTCAGCCCGAGCTAAAGCGTACGGAACAACAGAAAACTGTCCGGTTCACCGGAAAAATGAAAAGGGGCTGTTCGAAGCGGCAGCTCCTTTAAGTTGTGAAATTTCTAAAAAATGCCAGACAGTGTGGGCGTTTTTTGATTCTCAATTTTGTCCTTTACCCGCGTTTCCCCGTTCCGGGCGTTTTTTTGAGCCGCAATGAGCGGATTGTTTGCGTATCCTTTTTTCGGGCGGATCTGCCCGGAAAGGAGATATTCATATGGATTGGACGCAGATAGTGATTGCGGCGGCGAGCCTGCTTTTTTCGGCGGTGGTGATACCGCTTGTGAAAGCCGTGATGGCGTGGCTTGAAAGCAGAACCGAAAACGAAACGCTGCGCGCAGCGCTTGATGAAGCGAGGACGGTGGCGGACAACGTGGTGGCCGGCCTCAAAGCGACGGTGGTGGACGGTCT
>JAJUJH010000019.1 GCA_029265435.1 Clostridiales bacterium | reverse complement strand
GGGATGGCGGCCGCCGATAATATGGATATTGCCGTTCATCGTCATTTCCGGGCGCGTATAGTTGTTTTCATAAGCAACGGCGGCAAAGCTTCTTATCATATCCACAACCGAAATTGCCTGAGCCGCATTCTGAAAGCGCTGTATGTTTTCGGAAAGCGTTTTTCTGATTTGAAGGAAACAATCGTATTCGAGAGCGATGCACTTTTCCTGTGCACCGCTGAGCTTTTCCTCCATTTCTTTTAGCTCCGGTGTAATGAAACGCTCGCATCCGGCCAACGTTTGTTTTCGGATATACCGGTAAGGTACAAGCTCGCGGTAAGAATTGGTGACTTCCAGATAGTAGCCGAACACCTTGTTATATCCGACCTTCAAATTTTTGATGCCGGTTTCAAGTCGCTCCTTGGCTTCCAGCGCCGCAATCCATTCCTTGCCTTTGAGCGCCGCGTCTTTCAGTGCGTCGATCTCCCCATGATATCCTCTTTTGATGATGCCGCCATCCATGATACCAGCGGACGGTTCTTCGTCGATGGCGGCGTCAAGCAGCTCGCAGATATCATCCATGCAATCCAGCGACATATACAGGCGCTTTAAAAGATCGGACCGGCATTCGGACAGCGCTTGCCTCAAGACGGGCAGACGAGACAGCGTTCTTTTGATTGCAAGGCAATTGCGCGCATCCAGCGTGGAATACGCGATGCGCGATATCAGCCGCTCCAGATCGGATACGCCATCCAAAGACTGTGCGATTCGGTCGCTGAGGCGCAGATTCTCTTTGATTTCCTGCACAGCGTCCAGCCGTTCGTTGATCTCATTGACGCTTTGCAGCGGCTCATGGATGCACCGTTTTAAAAGGCGCGCCCCCATGGCGGTCACCGTTTTATCGATTACGCCGTACAGAGACCCTTTCACTTTTCCGTCGCGCAGCGTTTTTGTAAGCTCAAGATTGGCGCGTGTGAACATGTCGAGCGACATATAGGCGTTCTTTTGATTAACCTGAATCTTGCTGATATGAGCCAGTGCATTTTTCTGCGTTTCCCGCAGATAATCGATGAGCGCCCCGGCCGCGCCGATGGCCGCGCTGTCTTCCTTAACGCCGAACCCGCTGAGCGTTGCAACCTTGAAATGGGAACAGAGCGATTCAAGTGCGGCGGAAGGCTCGAACGTAAATGACGGATATTCGCTCACGAATATATTCTGTTCTTTAATCAAACCGTCAAAAGCTTCGATTACCAGTTTGTCCTTTTCTCTGAATATCAGTTCGCTGGGGGCGATGCGCGCCACCTCGCTTTTTAATGACACAAAGCCGTCATCCGCAGCGCATTCCTGCATATAAAACGCGCCGGTGGATACATCCGCATATGCAAGGCCGAATGTGACGCTTTCTTTCACAAACGCGAGAATATAATTGTTATCCGCTTCATTAAGACTGCCCATCTCTGTGACGGTGCCGGGCGTAATCACGCGAATCACATCACGCTCAACAAGTCCCTTGCTTAAAGCCGGATCGGTCAGCTGTTCGCAAATTGCCACCTTATATCCTTTTTTTATAAGCCTGTCGATATAACTCTGAACGCTGTGGTACGGAACGCCGCACATGGGCGCCCTTTCCGGAAGGCCGCAGTCACGTCCGGTCAGCATGATTTCAAGCTCCCGGGACGCAGTCAGCGCATCTTCAAAAAACATTTCATAAAAGTCCCCAAGTCGGTACATGAGTATACAGTCTTTGTATTTTTCTTTCAGCTCCACATACTGGCGCATCATCGGTGTCAGTTCAGGCATTGTTTCCCTCCGATATTTATCTTCACATTATAACATAAAAGCGTTATATTGTTGAATGAGAGGTTGATTGATTTCATTTATTCTGAAACGGAGAGCCGGATGAAAAAGACTCTATTGCTTACGGTTGCCGTCATGATGGCATCCGCCCTGTCGGGATGCGCAAGCGGACAGCTTCAATATACCCTTTCGGATGATTTGACGGTAAAGACACACTACCACATCGCTTTTGAAAGCGCCGATGAGAATTCATCCTCATATCTTAACGAGATCGGCGCTTATTGGGCGGAACGGGGCATGGCGATATACGCGGACAAGGACGCAAATTCGATAACGGGAGACAAAGAAGAAAGGTTCAGGATAAAAAAAGAAGCGGCGGAGGCCTTTGCGGCTGTTTTTACCGCCGAAGACACCATTTTCAGCAACGTATCGTTTTATTACAACCCGTCTTTGGCGTACGATACTTACAGCCTTTCGGCGGACATTTCGCTTGAGGACATCATCAGGCAAAACGAGATCCAAAATATATCTGCCGACCAGGTAAAGAATATCGAAGAAATGGCGAAGCAATGCGCTTTTGAAATCTTCATCGCTATGCCCGGGAATGTGACTGAAACGAACGCGGACAGCCGCGACGGCAATATGTGCGCTTGGAAGCTTGAATACGGCAAAACCGTTTCAATAATGATTCAAACGCGGCTCGAAAATACCGATGCTATGCAGGAATACAACAAGCTAACCGGCATTGTTGAAAACAACAACATGCTTCTTATTGTCTGCGCTTCGGCGGCCGGATTCTGCATACTGACAATCGCCTTGTCCGTCGTTTTGCGCAAAGCCATGCGCAAGCGCGCTTTAAAAATCCGCGTGAAAGATTTCCGATGACTGCATCCGCCCGTCCGGCCATGTGACGTACAGCTTAAACAGCCGGTCTTCATCCGTAATTCCGTTTACGAGCTTTGTGATTGTAATGCCGGACAGCTTGACTGCGGTGCCCACGCGTGCCACGGGCGTTTCATCGCCATGCACCGTGCGTACCGGCACGAAAATGTCTCCGTTTGTATTAAAGCAGACAAGCGTGTAGAGCGCATTTTTATCTGCGGTCGTCTTGTCCCATGTTATATCATAATATGTGTAGCCGTATGTTTCGTGCGGCGTCATCGAGAGGTTGAAATCCGCGTCGCCGATATCCGTCAAGCCGCTAGTCTCGCCGATAAACGAGAGAAAATAATCGCGCAGCCCGTTGACCTCATCCGCAAGCGGTATGTAGATGTTTTCCTGCGGATAAACATTTGAAGTCGTCGAATCCGCATAGGCGGTGTAATCTTTGTTTTTGCTGTAATTGTCAAGCACGTCGTAGATATCAAGATATTCTTTTGTTTGCTTGGCTGTCGGGCTTCCCATCAGCTGAACATAGTCTTCCGCCGCAATTTCGTATACGCTCCACATATGGTTTTCATAGTAATCGCTGTCGATGTCAAAAAACACTTCATGGTCAAAACTGCCGATATTCCTCAGCCGGTAATACTCCGAGCTTTTTGCGGCTTCGTCGTCAGGCATGAAGTAATACATCGTATAGTGATGCCCGTATTCATGCGATATCGTCCGCGATACCTGCGAGACGGCATCGTAGTTGTCCATATTATAAAGCTCAATCGTGCTTTGTGTCGAATCAAGATGATAGGTCAGCGAATCCGGAATAATGCCGGGCAGATCCACAAACATCGCATACTGTTTCTTTTCCGTTACATGCGTGCCGGCTACGGAAGAGTCCGTGTTGAGGGATGATTCCCCGGGATACAGCAAGACGGCGGAAACGGAGCCGATTTCTTTTCCATGCTTGTTTAATAAAAGCTCGTTATATACATCAACAAGCTTGCTTCCCGTCCATTTCTGCGAATAGCTGACAATCGGAAATCCCGTCGGAGTCTGGTAGATATCGACGGCATCCGGGTATTCGGCTTTTTGGGAAATCGGCGATCCTTTCATTTCGCGGGCGCTTTCCTTCAGCGCCGTCACCGGCGTATAATCATCGTTGACAAGATCGTCGATGCCGGATTGCGCCCAGCCACGCATCAAAAAGACATATACGCCCGCGCCTACCGCTATGACGAGAAGTATGCTGAAAAGTATGGCGATATGGTTTTTCTTTTTATCAAACGCAGACCGTTTCACGATTTATTCTCCCGATCGACGCAAACGCCGTGAAGCGTATGCGCCATAATTTTATCGATTTTTACCATGACGTATTGACCGATTAGCGCCGAACCGCTCTCAAAGCTGACCATTTTGGCCGTTCTCGTTCGTCCGCTCATCTCTTCCCTGCCTCTTTTACCTGCGGATTCCACAAGCACTTCAACGGTTTTGCCAATGTATTCCGCGTTTTTATCCCGCATTGTCTGCTTTACAAGCGCATTCAAACGCGCAAGCCTTTCGCTGACTATCTTTTTATCGAGATGGCCGTCCATATCCGCAGCTTTTGTTCCCGTCCGTTTCGAATAGGCAAACGTATAGGCGGCGTCATATTTGACCTGTTCAACCAGAGACAGCGTTTGCTCAAAATCCTCCTCCGTTTCTCCGGGAAAACCGACAATAATATCGGTAGTGATGGCAATATCCGGCACACGCTCCTTCAGACGGCCGATCAAATTCAAATAATGTTCTCGCGTATACCGACGGTTCATAAGCTGCAGTATCCGGCTGCTTCCGGACTGAACGGGCAGATGGATATGCTCGCATAGGCATTTGAGCCGTCCATAGCAGTCGATCAAGTCATCGGATATATCCTTGGGATGCGATGTCATAAACCGAAGACGTTTAACTCCCGTCTGCGTGTCGATGCGTTTGAGAAGCTCCGAAAACGAGACGTTGCAGGAAAGCCCGCTGCCGAACGAGTTGACGTTTTGGCCGAGAAGCGTTATCTCCGTGACGCCGTTTTGACACAGCTCATCGATTTCTCTGATAATATCGTCAGGCTGGCGGCTGCGCTCCCTGCCGCGGACATAAGGCACGATGCAATATGTGCAAAAATTGTTGCAGCCATATATAATATTAACAAACGCGCTTGGCGACTGGCTGCGGCTGACCGGTACATTCTCAACAATCGAATCATCATTGTCTGCGGCAATCACGCGCTTTTTGCATATCAGCGCGTCATAGAGCATGCTTTCCAGCTTGTGTATGCCGTTTGTACCGAAAGCGATATCGACAAACGGGAAACGCCGCATCAGCTTTTGTGCGGCATCCGGTTGCTGAGGCACGCATCCGGATACGGCAATCAGCGAACCCGGGACGTTTTGCTTATGCTCCTTTAAAGCACCGAGATTGCCGTAAAGCCGCGCTTCGGCATGCTGGCGAATGCAGCATGTATTAAAAACGATGAGATCCGCCGTCCCCTTTTCGGGCGAGGCGCAGTAACCAAGCGAGTCCAATACGCCGGCAATCTTTTCGCTCTCATGCGCGTTCATCTGGCACCCGTATGTTTCGATATAATAAGTCAGTCCTTTTTCGGTGATGTACTTTTTTAGCTCTTCCACGAATGAAGCGGCCTTTCATCATCTAATTGATCAAGCAAGCTTCATTATAAGCGTTCGGCGATCATTTATCAACTTTATGGGCGCGTAATTTCAGAAGGAATAACTAATGCATGATAGAATTTACAATATTAATCAATTCATAATGGGCAAAATTATTGGATAAAAGCTGTTGACATTGTTTTTAGAATACGGTATATTATACTTCGTCGCGAAAATCACACGGGGTGTAGCGCAGTTTGGTAGCGCACGTGCTTTGGGAGCATGGGGCCGGGGGTTCAAGTCCCTCCACCCCGACCAGCTAAAACACTCGTGATCTTTGACAAATATGGCCCCTTGGTCAAGCGGTTAAGACACCGCCCTTTCACGGCGGTAACAGGAGTTCGAGTCTCCTAGGGGTCACCATTGCTAAAGCTTTAGGTTGTGGGGCCTTAGCTCAGTTGGTTAGAGCAGTCGGCTCATAACCGATCGGTCCGGGGTTCGAGTCCCTGAGGCCCCACCAAAAACTTTGGCCCGGTAGTTCAGATGGTTAGAACGCTAGCCTGTCACGCTAGAGGTCGAGGGTTCGAGTCCCTTCCGGGTCGCCATCAATATGCCTCGGTAGCTCAGTCGGTAGAGCAAGGGACTGAAAATCCCTGTGTCGACAGTTCGATTCTGTCCTGAGGCACCACAATTCGCTGATGTAGCTCAATCGGTAGAGCAGCTGATTTGTAATCAGCAGGTTGCGGGTTCGAGTCCCATCATCAGCTCCATGCGGAGGGATTCCCGAGTGGCCAAAGGGAGCAGACTGTAAATCTGTTGTCAATGACTTCGGTGGTTCGAATCCACCTCCCTCCACCATATATAAGTGAGAACCGTGCGAGAATGGCGGAACTGGCAGACGCGCTAGATTCAGGTTCTAGTGGGGTCAAACCCGTGCAGGTTCAAGTCCTGTTTCTCGCACCAAAGAAAAGCCCGTTACTACGGGCTTTTTTAATGCTCAAAAGCAGTTTTGCTACCATTTTGTTGTCTTTCATTTTCTGTGTATTTGCTTTTTGGCCAGCAAGGACGAATATGTCTATCAAATATTACGTGATGCGTATGCATAGAATATGTTACAATTATCATTTTATGTTGCCGTAACCATAGCATTCTACATCCAATACTGATCGTTTTTGGGGACTCTTCATTCGTGCTTCATCTTAATAGCCATGAAAAAGAATACCATGTTGAATTTAAAAAGACCTGAAATAAGAACTTTCTTTCGGTGAAATTTGCGTTTTTCTTTGTACGGCGCATCAGTCAAGAATGAAGATTTCTCGCCTCTTTCATCGCGTTCTGTATGGCGGGATCCATCTCCATGGGCAGCTCCAATATTCTGCCTCCGTCTATGGCGTTTAATACGAGTCTCTCCTCGGTTGACATGCCATAGCTTGTTTCAGTATAGCTGATAAACCACGCGGGTGCATACATGGCTTCATCGGGATGGTCCTTAACGTCCACGAGCGCCATTCTCATTTCAATGCTTGTCACCTTGAGCGGGCATCCGTCATATGAGTCAATATAAGTCAGCATATCGCGTATCCTCTGCTTCACCTTATCAAACGGCAGCAAGCCGGCATTTTGGGTTATTGCCTCCTTTATTTGCAAAGGATAACGCCATCCGAATGCCTGCGTAACTCCCGCTTCGTTCACGTATACCCAAATTTCTTCGGGATATATTGGCGCTTTATAATCATAATCATCATAATACATCATGGATGCGCCCGTATCCGATATGCCTCGTAAGCCGCCGATATTTCGCACAAACCGTATCAGGTAGCCTTTTGATACGGCTTCATCGCTGAATTGCGCCGAATAATCGTTTGAAAGACATGCATAACGCTGCGCCATCTCCAATCTGTCGGCGGCCATTTCACCCGTGCCCAATTCCGCAAGCAGTTTTTGAGCCGCTTTAGTGGCATCCTCCTCCGTTATCGCAACTTCTTCGATCATATCCATATCGTTTATTTGGAGCATACCGTTTGTCAAAATTTCTCCTTTGCAATATGTAAATAAGTCCGCGCTGCCGCTCACAGAAGCGTACTCGCCGTCGTCATCCAAAAACCTGCCTGTTGGCGACACGTCTGACCGCCAGTCTATTATTTTTCTGGGTTCTGCCGTTTCCGGCGCTGACGGTATCGCTGCCTCAATCTCAGCGGCCAATTCTGTATCGCGGTTTTTTTTCGCAGCAATAAGCTGCATTTCAAGATCGGTTTTTGTGGCCTCGGGGATTTCAAAAACATCTTTGCCTTTTGTGAAATATCCGGCCAAAGACCCGATCTGTTGATCGGTGAATGTCACCGGCGTTACTTTATAGACGGGGAACGCCGTCACGTCGGGTACGCGGATTACCGTATCAAACTCAATTTCGGCGCCGCCGCTCAATATCATTATCTCTCGCCATTTATCGGGATAATTGTAAGCGCCGTCGGCGGCCGTCGTGTCTTTGATCTTGTCCTCCAAACCGCCGCCATAAACCACGGGCGCGGATTTGGGCGTCGCCTGACAAGCGCAAAATATCATTCCAACAGTCATTGCTGTTGCTAAAAAGATAAGTACTTTATGCATATATATCAACCCCGTATTATCAAATGATGATGACAACAACAAATATTTTTATATCAATTGTCATTTATACTCCCAACGCCCTTCAACGCTGCTTCCAGATACCGGATAGATTTTGTTCCTGAATTTTCTTATATCATTAAACATCCATGTCGAGCATTTCACAGTCTCGCCTGGATTTGCATTTTTTGCAGGTTCAATATTACCATAATGTCCATCATCCATTAACTGCTGCATAACTACCCCCATTTTGCCATTCGAATAACTTTGATTATAACCTGAACTATGAGCGATTTTTGATGCCATATGTGTGGTTTCTGCATATGTATGACCCGAAAATAACTGACATGTATAGCTTATCGCATATGCTGTTATACTCATAGCTGTTAATAGCAATATAATGATTGCAAAACACATTTGTATTTTTTTATAGACATATAGCCATCTCCATTCATCTCATCTATGTATTAGATGTTAATATTTATTAATTATGTATATTTAATCATATTAGTATATACATGTCAATACATAGCATGTATCTTCATCTGCTGGCTTTCATCACTTGTCCTTAAAAAAACAAACAGAATATTGTCAAAAATATGACTTGTCAAAGCCGGTCGCTGCAATTAATCAAATCAGACGCCCTGAAGTTGCTTTTTCTTTTCGAGTTGTCCTCATTTTCATAGAAAACAAAAATCCGAAACCATGTCAAACGGTATGTTGTTTTGACTGGTCCGGATTGTCTTTGGTGCCGAAGACCGGACTTGAACCGGTACGCTCTTGCGAGCGCGGGATTTTAAGTCCCGTGCGTCTGCCGATTCCGCCACTTCGGCAAAAAGTTTCGGACTTCCAAAAAGAAGCCCGATCGTTTTGGAGGCGCCACCCGGATTTGAACCGGGGCATGAAGGTTTTGCAGACCTTGGCCTTACCACTTGGCTATGGCGCCATGCTTATTTTTATTGCGGCATACATAGGCTTTATGCCGTCTTTTGAGATTTTTATCCCCCCGCATTGCTGCGAGGGGACGACATCTTTTATGGAGCGGAAGACGGGATTCGAACCCGCGACTTCGACCTTGGCAAGGTCGCACTCTACCACTGAGTCACTCCCGCATGATAAGAGGGCTTTTGGCGACCCGGAAGGGACTCGAACCCTCGACCTCTAGCGTGACAGGCTAGCGTTCTAACCGTCTGAACTACCGGGCCACTTTGGTGGGAACAACAGGGCTCGAACCTGTGACCCTCTGCTTGTAAGGCAGATGCTCTCCCAGCTGAGCTATGCTCCCGCACACGTGAAGCTCTCTGAGGCCTTTAACCGGCCCGCGCTCAACGAAGAACGCTGTGATAGTTTATAATAGTCATGGCCGAGTGTCAAAACGTGAATACCGCAATTATTCGAGATTTTACTGAAATAGCTCCTTGCTTTTTCGGTTTGCTCGATTATACGGGCAATATTGCTATCTCCTTTTCTCAAGCTCGGCAAACACCTCGCCCGGATTCAACCCGCGCTCGCAGAGCAAAACAAGCAGATGGTAAAGGAAATCGGCGCTTTCATATCGTATTTCATCGCGAGAAGCGTTCTTCGCAGCGATGATGATTTCTGCCGCTTCTTCCCCGATTTTCTTGCATATCTTATCAATGCCCTTGTCAAAGAGATAATTCGTGTAAGACCCATCCTTGGGGTTTTCACGCCGGTCTTCTATAACAGCGAACAATTCGTCGATAACCGCATATCCGCAGGAATAATCTCCGCCGCCATACATTGGCTCAAAGAAGCATGAATAACGCCCCGTATGGCACGCTGGGCCTTCCTGCGCCACCAGCGCGAGCAGCGCATCGCCGTCGCAATCCAGCTTCATTTCCTTGAGCGTCTGAAAATGCCCCGACGTTTCCCCTTTTCGCCAAAGCTTTTGTCTGCTTCTCGAAAAATAAGTCATGTTTCCCGTTTCAAGCGTGATCTTGAGCGATTCTAAGTTCATATACGCAAGCATCAAAACGCTGTGCGTTTTATAATCCTGCACCACAACGGGAACCAGTCCTTTTTCATCAAACCTGACGTTCTCAATATTCATTGTGCTTCCTCCGGTTAAATTCTTACGGGTATATTTTCTTTCATCAGGTATTCCTTTACATCGCGGACGGTATAAACGCCGTAATGAAACAGCGATGCCACAAGTACGGCGTCCGCGTTGGCGAGCGTGATCGCATCCTTGAAATGAGAGAGTTCCCCGGCGCCGCCCGACGCGATGACGGGAATCCTCACCTCATCGGCTATCGCTTTTGTAAGAGCGATATCATAGCCGTCTTTCGTACCGTCGGCATCCATACTGGTCAGCAATATCTCGCCCGCGCCTCTTTTTTCGGCTTCAGCCGCCCATTCCACCGCGTCAAGCCCGGTGCACACGCGTCCGCCGTTCAGATACACCTCCCAGCCATCGCCGCCTTTTCTCTTTTTGGCGTCAATGGCGCAAACCACGCATTGGCTTCCGAATTTCTCCGCCGCCTCGCTGATAAGCGAAGGATTCCGTATCGCCGCTGAATTGACGGATATCTTATCCGCACCGCGCCTCAGCATTTCGCGGAAATCATTGACCGTGCGGATACCGCCGCCCACCGTGAGCGGTATAAAGACCTGTTCCGCCGTCCGCGCGACCACGTCGCTCATGATGCCGCGTCCGTCCGAAGACGCCGTGATGTCAAGGAACACAAGCTCATCGGCCCCTTGCCTGTCGAACATCTTTGCCATCTCCACGGGATCGCCTGCGTCTCTGATATCCACAAAATTGACGCCTTTAACGACGCGGCCCGCGTCCACGTCAAGGCAAGGAATGATCCGTTTTGTCAGCATATGCCTTAAGCCCCCAGTCTGATCGCTTCCCGCAATCCGATTCCGCCCGTATAAAGCGCCTTACCGATGATTACGCCCTGAGCGCCCGCATTTTTAACGGCCACAACATCTTCCGGAACGCTCATGCCGCCCGACGCGATGATTTCCATGCCCGTCTTATGAGCCATGCATTTCACGGCTTCCACATTCGGGCCGGTAAGCATGCCGTCACGCGCGATATCCGTATATATAACCGTGGCAATGCCGCGCTTTTTCATTTCAAGCGCGAGGTTTACAGGATCTTCGCCCGTATCGGCTGCCCAGCCGCGAGTCGCGACGCGCCCTTCTTTCGCGTCTATCCCCACAACGATACGGCCCGGATACTTCCGTGCGGCTTCTTCAACCAACTCTTGATTCTCGATTGCCGCCGTACCGACGATAACGCGGCGAATGCCAAGTCCAAGGCGTATGTCGATATCCTCCATGCGGCGCACACCGCCGCCCAGCTGAACCGGAATGGAAACGGTTTTCAATATGCCGGCGACCGCATCATAATTGCTGAACTCGCCCGAAAAAGCCGCGTCGAGGTCTACCACATGCAGATACCGGGCGCCAAGACGCTGCCATCTGAGCGCCGTTTCGGAGGGTTCGCCGTATTCCGTTGCCTGCTCCATATCCCCCATTTTCAGCCGCACGCATACGCCGTTTTTGATATCAATCGCCGGATAAATGATCATTTCAGCCCTCCGAAGCGTCTTAACATATCAATGCCGGAATCGCCGCTTTTTTCGGGATGAAACTGAAGGCCGAACACATTGTCTTTCTGAACAGCCGCCGTAAAACGGTAACCGTAATCCGTTTGGGCAATGATATTCTCTTCAGGGACGCCCGAAGCATGGTACGAATGGACAAAATACACATATTTGCCGTCCCTTCCGTCAAACAACGCGTTTTCCCGCGCGAACAGGCTGTTCCAGCCCATATGCGGCACCTTGAGGCCGTCAGCCTTGAATGGCGTTACTTCCCCTGCAATAAGCCCCAAGCCCACGTGCTCGCCGTTTTCATAGCTTTTTTCAAACAGCAGCTGCATGCCAAGGCATATCCCCAAAAACGGCTTTCCTTTTTTGATTTCAGAAAGCATCGCGTCCTTTAAGCCGGACTTTTCAAGGCAATCCGCCGCATCGGCAAACGCTCCGACGCCCGGAAGCACGATATGGGATGCGCCGGATAGCATTCTTTTGCTGTCGGTGATGCGCGCGTCGATGTTCAAAAACTCAAACGCCTTCTGTACGCTTCTCAAATTGCCCATGCCGTAATCGATGATGGCGATCATAAGCTACAATACTCCCTTTGTAGACGGTATGCCGCCGTTCCGCGGATCTTTCTCAAGAGCAAAGCGCAGCGCGCGCCCCGCTGCCTTAAAAACCGCCTCGATCATATGATGCGTATTGGCGCCATACGGCACGATGATGTGCATCGTCGCGTTTGCAGACGTGACAAACGCGCGGAAAAACTCCTCAAAAACCTGGCTGCTTATGCCGCCGACAATCGGCTCCGGGCAGTCCACATCATACTTTAAATATGCGCGTCCGGAAAAATCGACGCTGACAAAAGCAAGCGTTTCATCCATCGGCACAAACTGCGTCGAATAGCGGCAGATGCCCTTCTTATCTCCCACAGCCTTCGCGAACGCTTCTCCAAGAACGATGCCCGCGTCTTCAATGGTATGGTGCTCGTCCACGTTCAAATCACCGGCGGCGTTGAATTCAATATCAAATAAGCCGTGCTTCGCGAAAAGGTCGAGCATATGGTCAAAAAAACCGATACCCGAACTGATGCGTCGCACCCCTGTGCCATCGATCTCAAGCTTTATTTCGATGCTTGTTTCATTTGTTTTTCTTTGAATCTGCGCGCTTCTCATATCATTTTTTCTCCTTCACACCGTATCGCCGCGCTTCTCGCATGGGCGCGGAGGCCTTCCGCATTTGCGAACCGCTCAATATCCTTATAGCATTCGAAAAGGCTTTGTTTGTCGTATTCGATATAATTGATCGTTTTAAGGAACGAATCCACCGACAGCGGCGACGAGAACCGAGCGGTTCCCGATGTCGGAAGCACGTGATTCGGCCCCGCAAAATAATCACCGAGAGGCTCCGGAGAATATTCACCAACGAACACCGCGCCCGCATTTTTGATTTTTGAAAGCCCGTCGCGGGAATGACGAGTCAGTATCTCAAGATGCTCCGGAGAAATATCGTTCGCGATGTCAAAAGCTTCGTCAAGCGTACCCGTCACCACGATCGAACCGTAATCGGCAATAGACCGCGCCGCAATGTCACGCCTTGGAAGCGAAGAAAGCTGACGCTCAAGCTCGGCGGCCGCTTTTTCCGCCAGTACGGCGCTTGGTGTTAACAGCACGCAGGCCGCTTTTTCATCGTGCTCGGCTTGCGAAAGCAAATCAGCCGCGACATAAGCGGGATTCGCGCTATCGTCGGCTATAATCAGCACTTCCGAAGGCCCCGCCATCATATCGATACCGGCAATGCCGTAAACCTCTCTTTTGGCCGCCGCCACATATGCGTTGCCCGGTCCGGTAATGATATCGGCTTTTGGCACGCTCTCCGTACCGTAGGCCAGCGCCGCCACGGCTTGCGCGCCGCCGATTTTGAGTATCAGATCCGCTCCGGCCAAGCTTGCAGCCACAAGCGTCAGCGGTTCAACCACTCCCGTTTTTCCCGGCGGCGTCACCATGACGATCCGCTCAACACCTGCGATTTTTGCGGGTATGATGTTCATCAATACGCTCGACGGATATGCCGCCTTTCCGCCGGGTACATATACGCCCGCACAGCGCATCGGGACAATCTTTCTTCCGGTCACTGCGCCGCCGACACGGCGTTCAAATCCTTCTCGTTTTTGCATCTCGTGAAATGCCGATATATTGTCCGCGCTTCGTTTGAGCGTTTCAATCAGCTCGCCGCTGACGGAAACAAAAGCGTTGTCTATTTCACTTTGCGATACACGGATATTATCAGCGTTAAGCGCAAATCCGTCAAACATTTTTGTGTATTCGAATAAAGCGTCGTCTCCGCGCTTCGCCACATCTTTGACAATGCGCCGAACGATATCGCGTACAGAGTCGTCAGTCTCCGCTTTTCGGCTCAGACGGCGTTTGACCGTTTCAATGTCTTTAGACTCGAATATTTTTATCACGCCTGTTCTACCGCCTTTTCAATCTTTTCTATCAGAGGCTTCAGTACCGGCGCTTTTATTTTAAGGCTTGCGCGGTTCACGGCAAGGCGCGCCGATACGTCGCATACGTCTTCGATGATCACAAGGCCGTTCTCCGCAAGCGTTCTGCCGCTTTCCACAATATCGAGTATAACGTCGGAAAGGCCGAGTATCGGACCAAGCTCCACACTCCCGTGCAGCTTGATGCATTCGATAGATACGCCTTTGGATGCGTAAAACCGTTTTGCGATTTCGGGATATTTTGTGGCAACGCGCTTGACAGACGTCGTGAGCGAGCCGCTCTTTTTGTCGGGATAGCCCGCAACGGCAAGGCGGCACTTGCCGAATTTGAGATCGACCATCTCATAGAGAGGCAGATCCGCTTCAAGCAGCGTATCTTTCCCGACAATGCCCATATCCGCCACGCCATGGTCCACATAAGTAGGCACGTCTGTCGGCTTCACCAATATAAAACGGATATCGTTTTTTTTGTCAAAAAGGATAAGCTTGCGGGAATCGCGTTTAAGCTCGCTGCAGTCGATACCGCATTTTTCGAGAATAACCATTGCTTTTTCCGCAAGACGGCCTTTAGCAAGTGCAATCGTGATCTGCATGACGCCTCCTTATAATGTCTGCAAGCAGCCGCTCGCATCGAAATACACGGCTTCGTCAGCGTCAAGGCGCTCCTTTTCGCTCAACAGGCTCCCGATATCAAGCCCGCAGACAAACACCGTACGCTTTCCCTGCTTCCTTAAAGCTTCCGCGAAAGAATAAGCCGCGCCGCAAGCTTTCAAATCACACGAAACGATGGCATTCGTATGATAATAACCGCCGAGCAGTCCCTGCCGTTCCATCGCGATCATCACCCGCTTGATACCCATCGCGAAACCTGTCGCGGGAGCCGCTTTGCCGAATTTCTCCAGCAAACCGTCATACCGTCCTCCGGACACAACGGGAAAACCGATTCCCGTCGCCAGACCCCTGAAAATAATCCCCGAATAATAAGCGATATCGTGCAGCATGCCAACGTCTACCGTGATGAATTCGCCGAGTCCGTAATCGGAAAGCAGCGTATATACCTGCCGAAGGTTTTCCACGGCCTTTATACATTCTTGCTTTCGGGACAAAGATGCGGCTTTCTCAAACACTTCGCAGCCGCCGAAAAGATCGGGCAGCGCCATGATCTGCGTTTTTAATTCGTCATCGATGCCGAGTTCAATAGACAATGCTTCGATCGCCATTTTATCTTTGGAGTCAACGGCATGACGAAGCCGGTCGATATTTCTCTCTGTCAGCCCCGATTCGTTTATCAACGCTTTAAAGAAAGATACCTGGCCGATATCGACTGTAAAATTCTTTAATCCCGCCGTTTTAAGCGACTTTATTGCCAGCGCAATCACCTCTGCGTCCGCAAATGCACTTCCGTCGCCGATAAGCTCTATGCCGGCCTGTGTAAACTCTCCCGCTTTCCCGAGAGCCGGCTCCGCCGAAGCGAACGAATTTTGAATATAGAACAAACGCCGCGCTTTGTTTTCAAGCTTTGTCGCGGCTACGCGTGCAATCGGAATCGTAATATCGGGGCGAAGCACGAGTATGCGTCCGTTTTTGTCTACAAGCTTGATCATGCTTTCCTGTATATATGAACCGACGCCGCTTTGGAACACATCAATATATTCATAAGTCGGCGTTTCGATCTCATCGTATCCGGAAAGTATGAAGGTTTGCCTCAAAGCGTTTTCTATCGTCTTTTTGATATAGCATTCGGCGGGAAGACAATCTTCAACACCGTCGGGCACATGTTTTAAGAAGCTTTCCATAATATCCTCGATATTTAACATTTTATCATGTTAAACTATTAACACGCATTGTAACTATAAAACAAAACGACCGGCCTGTCAATATTGATCCATATGTTTCTGTTTATATCTTTACTTTTTTAAATGCGCGAAAAAAGCGCCGGATAAATCCGACGCCCAGACTGTTAATAAAGCTATAAATATCATTTGTGGGCAAGACGGGCTTTGCCCGTGCCGCCCACACCTTGCGGTTTTGTGCCGTTTCGAGCTAGCGAGGAACAAGCAAAACCGGAAAACTGTCGGAAAACCGAAGGTTTTTCGACAAGCTTAGCGCCGGATAAATCCGACGCCGTCAAGCCTGTCTTATTTGCCGGCCATTTGCCGTTCAACCTGCTCAATCATTCTCTTGACCATGTATCCGCCGACATAACCCGCTTCTTTGGAGGTCAAATCTCCGTTATATCCTTGTTTTAAGTTGACCCCAAGTTCATTCGCGATCTCGTACTTCATATTTTGAAGATCCTGATTGTTTGCCATCTCTCATTCCTCCGATTATGCTTTTTCGGTTATTTGCTTTGGCCTTTTGCCTGATTGATCATTCTTTTTACCATTTCTCCGCCCACGCTGCCGTTCTGTTTAGACGTAAGATCGCCGTTATATCCCTGCTTCATGCCGACGCCCAGCTCGTTCGCAATTTCGTATTTCATTTTATTCAGAGATCCCTTCGCTTCGGGCACCAACGATTTGTTTCTCGCCATTGCTTTCACCTCCTTGTTTTCGTTGTACTATTAATTTGCCCGAAAACAAAAAAGTTAAGCTGGTATTATCGGTTAAGTGACTAATTGATAACTGTATTTTCCATTTTACGAGAAAAACGCGTTTTGGCGGCAGACAGCCACTGCGCATAGATTTCCGGATGGGACGCTTTCATACTTGCGGCCAATTCTTTTGTCTGCTTCAGCATCGCCATGTCTCGTATGAGATTGGCCATGTAAAGATCAGACATACCGCTTTGCTTGGAACCCAAAAACTGCCCCGGTCCGCGCAGACGCAGGTCTTCCTCGGCAATTTTGAAGCCGTCGTTTGTTTTGCAGAGTATGGAAAGACGCTCGTTATCCGATTTTTCAGTCATCAGAAAGCAATAGGATGTTTTTTTCCCGCGGCCGACCCGTCCTCGGAGCTGATGAAGCTGCGCAAGGCCGAAACGCTCTGCGTTTTCAATGACCATGATCGTGGCATCCGGCACATCGATACCCACCTCGATCACGGTGGTTGAAACGAGAATCGAACATTTTTTCGTTTTAAAACGCGCGATGATATCGTTTTTTTCCTGAGGTTTTAAGCGTCCGTGAAGCAGCGCCGCGTCTGCAAAACGCCGTTTGATTTCTTCAAAGACGTGCTCGGATGACCGGACACCGGGCACATCGCCGTCTTCCACAAGCGGGCAGACAATATAAACCTGCGCGCCTTTCCCGATTTCCTTCTCCAGAAAATCGTACATATCGCGCCGTTTTGCTTCCGGTACGCAGAAGGTTTTCACCGGTCGGCGGCCGGGCGGCATTTCATCGAGTACGGAAATGTCCGTTTTGCCATAAAGGATTAATGCCAGCGACCGTGGAATGGGCGTGGCCGACATGATCAGCGTATGCGGGGCACGCGCCTTTGTTTCCAGCATCGCACGCTGGCCGACGCCAAACCTGTGTTGTTCGTCGGTGATCACAAGGGCCAAATTTGCGAACTGTACGTTGTCATAAAGCACCGCGTGCGTACCGAACACGATATCCGTCTGGCCGTTAATGATGTTCTGGCAAATCGTACGGCGCTGTGCCGGCGGCGTGCTGCCGGTCAAAAGCTCAATGTTGACGCCGATATCCCCGAGTATATGCTGCGCATTATAAAAATGCTGCGCCGCAAGCACCTCAGTCGGCGCCATCATCACGCACTGATACCCGCTGCTGACGCAGATCTTCATGGCATAAAAGGCGGGAATCGTTTTGCCGCTGCCCACATCTCCCTGCAAAAGCCTGTTCATCGGCTTATCCCTGCGCAGGTCGGCCTCGATCTCGCTCATCACACGGCATTGGGCTTTTGTCGGCTTATATTCCAGGCGGCTCAAAAAACAGGCTTTCTCCTCATCGTTTATGGACAGCATCACGGCGCCTGTTTCAGCGCGTCGCTCGCGTTCTGTCAAAGCAATGTTAAAAAGAAGCAGTTCCTCAAAAATGAGGCGTCTTTTTGCCTGTGCCAGCGCCTCGGCGTTTTCTGGGAAATGCACGTTATATATTGAATAGTTAAGTTCAGAGAGTCTGTGCTCGGCTCTGAATTCGTTTGGAAAAATCTCGGCAATCTGCCCTCTTACCGATTCCAACGCCGCTTTTACCGCAAGCCGCATCGTTTTCTGCGTCAAGCCTGCCGTCAGCGCATAGACGGGATTGACACCCGTATGCTGTTTTCCCTGCTTCTCGATGTGCGGATTGGTAAACTGAAAACTCTTTCCGATACGCTTGACGCATCCCGACACATAAACGGCGTCGCCAGCCTTATACATTTTGCATAAATAAGGCTGATTAAAAAAAACAGCCTCAACCCGGCCTGTTTCGTCGGTCAACGAAAACTTTGCCAGATTAAGACCGCTTTTGATCCTGCGAAGCGACGGCTCACCGCTGATCACAGCCATGATGTTAAAAACGCCGCCGTCCTTGAGTCCGTCGATTTTTACGCTTTCGCCCTGAGCTTCGTAATCTCTGGGCAGATAATAAATCAAATCGGCTATGGTGATAATACCCAGCTTTGAAAGCAGCTTGGCTTTCTTTTCACCGATGCCTTTTATCTTTGCAACAGGATCATCGAGCGTCATTATTCCACAGCGAATACAAACGGATATACGGGCTGACCGCCAAACTGCAGCTCGACATCAAGTTCGTCGTACTCGTCAGTAACCATGTCGGCAATCTGCTGAGCGAAATCTTCAGTGACACCCTCTCCGTAGAATATCGTAATCACGCTGTCATCATCGGTCACCATGTCTTTTAAAAGCTGTCTGCATGTCTCAAACATATCGCCCGAATGGCAGGTGATATCGCCGTCAAGTATGCCGATAATCTCGCCTTTTTTGATCGTCTGGCCGTTGATTTTCGATTCGCGGACGGCGCTTGTCACCTGTCCCGTTTTAACGGTCGTGATGGCCTTTTTCATCCGTTCCGTATTTTCTTCAAAATCGAGATCGGGGTTGAACGCCAGCATGCCCGTGATTCCCTGCGGAAACGAATAGGACGGTATCACATGCACGTTTTTACTTGAAAACTGTGCGGCCTGTTCGGCGGCGAGTATGATGTTTTTATTATTCGGAAACACAAACACGTTGTTTGACGGCGCTTTTTCGATCGCTTTAGAAATCGTTTCGGTCGACGGATTCATCGTCTGCCCGCCTTCCACGATTTCATCCACCATGAATTCTTTGAAAATATTGACAATGCCGGACCCGGCAGCCACCGTAACCACAGCCATATCCTTTGTCTGCCTTGGTTCATCCGGCTCGTCGGAATGCTCAAACAGCTCCGTATGCTGTTCCCTCATATTGTCGATTTTGATCCGTGACAGCTCGCCGAAGCGCAACGCAAACTGGAGCGCCTTGCCCGGTACGTTTGTATGCACATGCGTTTTGATAAGCTGCAAATCGCCTACGACGAGCACGCAATCGCCGATTCTCATAAGCTTTTCGCGGTATCTGTCGATATCGTCCTGAGTGACGGATTCGTGAATATTCTTTATAAAAAATTCTGTGCAATATCCAAATTCGATATTTTCCGAACCGGCGGTGTTTTTAAAATCGGCAGGCGCTTCCGTATCAATTTCAAGAGCATCCGTAATGGAATCGCCGTCAAGCGCCATCTTGAAGCCGCGGTATATCACAATCAGTCCTTTTCCGCCGGCATCCACCACACCCGCCTCTTTGAGCACAGGCAGCATATCCGGTGTTTTGCGGAGCGTTTCGTTGCCCTGTTCAATGACCATGTCGATCATTTTATAGATATTATCGCCTTTTCCCGCGCTTCGCATCGCCGCTTTGGCCATTTCTTTGGCTACCGTCAATATCGTGCCTTCTTTGGGCTTCATAACGGCCTTATACGCCGCTTCAACGCCTTCCATCATCGCTTTCGAAAACTCGACGGGGCCTGCCGTTTCAAGGCCGGCCAGGCTTTTTGACAGCCCTCTGAAAAGCTGCGACAGAATCACGCCCGAGTTGCCTCTGGCGCCTTTGAGCGCACCGAGCGAAAGCGCGTCCCCCACCGCGCACAGCTTGGATGAATCCGCAATGCGAACCTCTTTGACGGCGGACATCATAGTGAGCGACATATTTGTACCCGTATCGCCATCCGGAACCGGAAATACATTAAGCGCGTTCAGGCTCTTCTTGTTTTTATCGAGCAAAGCGGCGGCCGACAGTATCATGTCTTTAAACAGCTCGCCGGTTAACCTTTCCTGCATAACTTATCCCCCTAAACCCTTATGCCGTTCACAGTCACATCGACTCTTTCGACGTTAAGGCCGGTAATGCTTTCGACTTTATATTTGACAGTATCAATGACATTTGATGCAACGGCCGAGATTGAAACGCCGTATTCCACAATGACAAAAAGTTCGATGCCGATCGAATCGTTATTGGTCGTGATTTTGACGCCTTTATTCAGATTTTCACCCTTTAGCAGCTCGACAATACCATCCATCGCCTTCTGAGAAGCCATCCCTACGATTCCGTAGCAGTCCATTGAGGCGAGTCCGGCAAGATTTGAAATAAATTCGTCGGAATAGATGACCTTTCCAAGTGATTTTTGCTGTACAACAGCCATCAAAAAGCCTCCTTGCAGTCATTACCCGTATAAAAACCGGTGAGTTAAATCTATCGCTTTTTTCATAAAGCGTCAAGCAATTTCAAAAAATTGAAATGAAAATTTAAGATTTCTTATTGCAAAACGGCAAACCGAATGATAAAATATTTTCCGTGCTATTTTTGGGTTTGAAGAGAGGTGTTAAGCAATGGCAAAGTACTGCGAGGTTTGCAGCAAAGGCATCGTTTCGGGAAATACTGTGAGCCATTCAAACAGAAAGTCTAAAAGGACTTGGTCGCCAAACGTCCAGCGCGTCCGCGCAATCGTTGACGGGTCGCCCAAGAGGTTGTACGTCTGCACAAGATGCCTTCGTGCCGGAAAGGTTACCCGCGGATAATCTTGATAGACCTTTCAAGGGCTGCCGGTTTGGCGGCTCTTTTCCTGTTGCGCATAGCGGGGCTGTCTCAAATGAACCTGACAAAGGCGGTTTAAGACAGCCCTTATGTATTTGTCAGCCTTATTTAAAAAGCTTCCTCAATATACCGCGAAGCACTCGCGGCGCTTTGAAACAGTAAATTCTCATTGTTTCCACCTCCCGTTCAATGTCCTAACATATTTTCTTAATCAGAACGAAGCATCCCACGGCAATCAGTGCAACGCCAAGCAAAGCGAGCCACATCCAATAAGGCATAAAGCATATGAGCAGAATAATACCGATGCAGATGGCAAAGCCCGCGATAATTCTTCGCATAATGCAATTCGCGCACAACATTTTAATACCTCCGCGATATACAGCTTTTCGTTCTGCTATATCATACGGCAGGCTCCCGTAAAGTGTGACGCTCAACCGCGAATCTTCACAATCAGCGCATAGCCGCCCGAAATACTCAAATGAGCGTTGGTTTTCTGAAAGATATTGCTTATTCCGCGGGAAGAATCAACGCCGAGAAACAGATTCCGGAGCGGATATTCAAGGTTTGTCGCGGTAACATGCAGATCTCCTGTCAGCGGTATGATGGATACGGTCTGTCCGATGCGTCCTTCCATATCATGTTCGCCCGCCGCCGCCCACATCTCGTTGTATTTATCGACGATCCGGCAGCGGATGCCTGCGCGCGCCGTTCTCACCAGCATGGCCAGATTGCCCATCGTATGGTCCAGTCTTTTTCCGGTCGCGCCGAGTATCACGATATCATCGGCGTTTAGCTTGATTGCCAAATTCACCGCCGCTTCCGTATCTGTCTCGTTTTTTTCCCTCGGCAGTCTTGTCACGGAAGCGCCGAGCGATTCCAGACGCAAGAGGCTCGCCGCGTCCGCCGTGTCCATGTCGCCGATAATATGATCCGGAACGGCGCCGATTCGGCAAAGCCAATCGGCGGCACCGTCCACGGCGATCAAAAGCTCAGCGCCTTTTTGATATTTCGAAAAGTCCGGTTTGCTCGGAGGCGTCCCCCCCGAAACGATCACGCATTTCATTTTTCAAGTATCAGCCGGCTGATCATGTCTTGAGGGTCTTTTGCTTTGAATATCGTGTTTCCCGATACGATCACATTGACGCCCGCTTCCACGATAGAGCGGACGTTCTTATCATCGATGCCGCCGTCCATCTCGATATCGAAAGCAAGTCCCCGGCTTTCTTTCATTTTTTTGAGTTCCTGCGCCTTTTTAAGCGAATACGGAATAAAGCTCTGCGCGCCGAAACCCGGATTCACAGACATCAGCAAAACCATATCGATTTGATCCAAAACGTATTCCAGCACGTCAAGAGGCGTATGCGGATTGAGCGATACGCCGCACTTCTTGCCGGTTTTTTTAACAAGCTGAATCACCCTGTCAAGATGCATCGCGGCCTCGGCATGAAACGTAATGATATCCGCGCCCGCTTCGGCAAATTCTTCCACATATCGCTCCGGCTCCACGATCATCAGATGCACGTCGAGAGGCAGCGATGTATGGATTCGCAGATCGCGGACCATTTTCTGTCCGAATGTGATATTGGGGACAAAAACACCGTCCATCACATCGCAGTGGATATAATCCGCGCGCGATGCTTCAAGCATTTTTACCGCGTCGTAAATTTTCGTAAAATCCGCCGAAAGTATCGACGGAGCCACTTTAATCATACTCATGCTGTCTTTTCTCCTGTAGTTCATTTAATATTATGATGTATCTCTGATACCTTTCCCTGCTGATTTTCCCTTTCGCAACGGCGTCTTTCACGCCGCATTCAAGTTCTTTGTCGTGCAGGCACGACGCAAAACGGCATTTTGTAATATAAGGCCGCATGTCGTCATAATAGCCGTCCAGTTCCTCGGGCGGCAGATCGATGCTGTCGAGAAACGAGAAGCCCGGCGTATCGACGACCATTCCGCTAATATCCGCCATTACAAGCAGCTCGGCGTGGCGAGTGGTATGACGGCCTCGATCCGTTTTTTTGGAAAGTCCGCCTGTTTCCAATGCAAGGACGGGGAACAAAGCGTTCAGCAGAGACGATTTCCCCACGGCAGACTGGCCGGCTAAACAGGTAGTCAGCCCTTTCAAAGATTCTTTTAAAGCGCCAAGGCCTTCGCCCGTTAAAGCCGATACACAAACATACGGACAGGCATTTTCATATTGAGCCGTCAAAACTTTAACGGCTTTGTCGTCAGCCATATCGCATTTGTTAATAACGATGAGAGGCCTGATGCCTGCGTTTTTGCATTGAATGATCATCTTGTCGCACAATAGGCAGTCCGCTTTCGGCTTGCCTGCGGAAACAACGATGGCCGCCTGATCGATATTCGCAACGCGCGGCCTAAACAGCTCGTTCCTTCTTTCAAATATCTCCTCGATAAAACCATAGCCGCTTTCGCTGACGCTGATACGCACTCTGTCTCCCGGAAGCGGAGTCAGCTTCTCGTTGCGAAAACTCCCCTTTGCCTTGCATTCTTGCACAACTCCCTCATCGTCTCGGACGTAGTAAAATCCGCCGATGCCTTTGAGTATCGTTCCGTTTTTACTCCGCGTCACGCTTGATAAACTCCCATTCGGATGAATTTGCCTCCGTATCATTCACAAAGACCTTGACCGTTTTGACGCCGCCGCTTAAAGAAGGTATGTCAAGCGTAATATTATACGGCCCGATAGACGTGGCCTGGCTGACCGATACGACATAGTCGATTGTTGTTCCGCTTTGCTCTGAAACGAGCACGACCTTGATCGTCATGTCTTTTTCGGGCACATCAACTGTCGAATAGAAAACGGCATGATAGTCCTTTTGCTTATATTGGCTGATATATAGCATTACGGCATCGTCAAGAGATGTGGGGACGTTTTCCGCTGGCGACTGATCAAATACGGTCGCCTCGGGTTGCGCGTTCTCCTCTTCGTACACAAAGCAGTTTGTAAAACCCATGCCATACAGTCTCGTCACCGCCTGCTCGACGTTTTGTCCGATAAGGAGCGGCATCGGCACGGCGTCCTTTTCCGTCTGCGCGGACACGACAAGCGTAACGGGAATATCGCCCGTTAAAATGCTGTTGGCACCCGGTTCCTGGGAAATCACCGTATCTTTGGGCATATCGCTTGTTTGGTCATATGAGATGGCGCCGATTTTCAGCCCCATGCTTTCAATCATTTCGGAGGCTTCATCGAGCGAAAGGCCGGACACATTGGGCATCTCCAGGCCAACCGGACCGTTTGATACCACAAGCCTGACGATACTGCCTTTTAATACGCCGCTGCCTGCAACGGGCAGTTGCGTAATGACAGTGCCGTTTACGGCCGTGCTGCTCTGCTGAAACTCAAGCTCAGCCGTCAGCCCCATGTCTGAAAGCGCTGCAGACGCTTCAGATACCGTTTTGCCTCTGAAATCTGGCAAATGTATGGCCTGCGCGTTTGCGTTTTGAATCAGATTCAATACGGCAATAACGATACCTGCCATTAAGGCGATTATCCCGAACAGAACGATCGATTTCCACAGCTTATTCTTATTTTTCTTTCCCGATGTTTCCACATTCATTTCCGGCTCGCGCGGAACGTCCACAAAATCGCCGGATGTGTCGACAAGAGCACTGATAAGGTCTTCCCTGAACGCATCCATCGATCTGTATCTGTCCCTCTTATTTTTGCTTGTCGCCTTTAATATGATATTGTTGATCGATTTGCTGATATTGGGATTGATTCTATCAGGGGCCGTGATCTTTTCATTGATATGCTTGAGCGCCACCGAGACGGTCTGATCGCCTTTGTAAGGCAATTGCCCGGTGACCATTTCATACAGCATGATGCCCAGCGAATATATATCGGAACGGGCGTCCACGATTTCTCCTCGCGCTTGCTCGGGAGACACATAATAGACCGACCCGACGACCTCCTTTTCTTCCTCCTGCGCCGCAGACAGACTTTTCGCTATGCCAAAATCCGTGACTTTGACGATCTCGCCGTGTTCAAGCAATATATTCTGCGGTTTGATGTCTCTATGAATTATCCCGCGCCGATGGGCGGCCGCAAGGGCGGAACATATCTGCATGCCAAAAAGAATGGCTTCCGTTTCCGGTATCGTTCCGCTTTCTTCTATGAGCGATTTCAATGTGCAGCCGGACACATACTCCATAACCATATAGTATGTGCCGTTGTCAAAGCCGATATCGCTGACTTTGATGATGTTCTCATGTTCAAGCGCAAATACAGCCTGCGCTTCTTTTTTGAATCTCTTAATCGATTCGGCGTCGGTTGACAATTCTTCTTTAAGAACTTTGACTGCCACAATGTTTTTTGTTTTGCGGCACAACGCCTTATAAATATACGCCATTCCGCCGGAATCAACAGCTTCCAATATTTCGTATCTGCCCCCCAGAACGCGGCCGATCATGGCACACCTCCGTTCATCTCGGCTATAATGACGCTGATATTGTCAGTTCCGC
>JAJUJH010000121.1 GCA_029265435.1 Clostridiales bacterium | reverse complement strand
CTGCCTGTCCAAACGATACATCCTGTCCTCCAAATGCAAGGTTTTTCGCCTGTTTTCTGCTTTTTCCTTGCATTTATTATACCAGATATGTACCCTTTATTCAGTATTTATCGCACTTTTACCCTTGCGAAGGAAGGCCTATGTATCTGAAGCTAAAAGCAAAGAAAGAGCAGGGAGATAAGAAGCTGCCGCCGCACTCATATTAGGCTGTCTGTGATGCGCATCCGGTCTTACTGTGTCGGTCTTTTATTATATTCTTTTATAAAACGATAAATTGCGTCAGCGAACATAATGACTGCGACGACTAAAGGAAACCATACTGCGACCTGTACCAAAAAAGATTGCTGTCCAAGCCAAATTGTGTACTCATATGATGGAAATTCGTTGGAATAAATCAATCTGCTTATTAATAGAAATAGAAAAAAGATATATAGGGAAGAAATACCCAAATATAAATGTGTTCTATAATTTTTCATTACATTGCTCCTTGTTTTATTAATTTATAGCAATAATATCAGGCGTATAGCGAAATTGTCAATATAAACAATACAATGGCTATAAATGTATTTACTTCGATTATTTAATATGATATTATATATAAAATTATTATTGAGAACAAGGAGTTTCCATGAAAAAAAAGATAAGAAACATCGTTTCGGTATTTTTTGCACTCACTATATTAATCATATCAACCATACCTGCATATGCTTCGCCGAAAAAAGATTTTGGATTAATTGTATATGAACAGGAGAGCCAGCTGCCTTTTGACTATTATGAAGAGACAGTAAATTTCGATGAAACAGCTAAAGTAAGCGAAGCGAGTAAAGTAACCAGTACAACCACTTATATTACTGTTTACGGCTATACATATACTAAAGGTTCAAAGTTGTACGGTTCCTGGCGAAATGGAACCAGTGGCGGAAGTAATATTTCAGCCATTACATTAACGTTTAACAGAAGCGATGATACATCATATAATATTAGTTTTACAGCAACAGTCAATGGCAGTTATACAAATGGTGGAACAATTGGTGCGTCTTTGGGAGTAACGTTGGGAAAGTCCAAATCTTACTCATTAGGTAGTGGTTGTTCAGTGTCTGTTCCCAAAGGTGAGCATTATTTAATTAAATACCGCCCGATTTATTACAAATATAAGGTTGTTGAAACTGAATATCTAGAAGGATATATTCTGGGTTACGGTTGGCATCGGATTGAAGTGGCAACAAAAACATGTTATGTTAATGTTTTCGATCATTGGGATTTTACTGTTGTAGAAGACTAAAAGTTTTATGAAGTCACAATCATCCGCTTCGAAACTCATTCTTAATCATAAAGCTGAGCGCCCCGTTTTGGATAAAACGGGGCGCTTCTTGATTGGGCTTTAGCTCAATAAACCCCCAGTTTTACTGGGGGAATTAAAAGGCTTATAGCAGTAAAAGACCTCCGATGTTAAGATGATACAGGTTCGCCAACCGTATCAACAAAAAAAGGAGGTCTTGTGTCATAAATGACATAATAAACTTATCACATAGCAAATGGAGATGCAAATACCATATAGGATCGGATCGCGTCAACCCACTGTAGGGAAATCAAATCACAGTATTACGATAAGCCAATCCCCTCAAAGCCATATAGGTTGGTGTATATTGACCTGCCGCTAAAAAGGTAGTTTATGCGTCCGATTACGAACGGCATAATGCTTCGTTCCGCACGGTTATTGCTGATCTCCGGCCTGCCGTCAAAAGATATGTGACAAGATATTTCTGCAGTCCTAATACGTCGAGCAGGAGATGTTAAGAGCTTTTTTTCAGTACAGAAAAGAAGTTTGAAAAAAGAGAAAAGCCGCAAAACCCTTTATTTTACGGCTTCTGGCGTTCCCGGCGCGACTCGAACGCGCGGCCTAACGCTTAGGAGGCGTTCGCTCTATCCGCCTGAGCTACGGGAACATAATGATTTGCTTTCATTGTCGGGCAATAACATACCCCTCATATTCTGTAAGGGCGTCTGCACACTCCGTTATTCTACAAACAATCGGTGCAAAAGTCAACGTCAGTTTCGTATGCCCTGCAGCGGCGCGGGAATACGCCCGCCGCGTTCGATAAGCCTGCTCGAACCGCTTTTGGCGGCATCCATTACCACGACGCTTCCAAGGAGACCGCCGTATTCCACGCGCTCCCCAACTTTGCCGTTCGGGACGGGGATGATGCGTACGCCGGTTGTTTTGGAATTGATCACGCCGATTGCCGCCTCGTCTGCGATGATCGCCGAAATCACGCTGTCCGGCGTATCGCCGGGCACCGCGACCATATCAAGCCCGACGGAACATACCGCCGTCATCGCTTCAAGCTTTTGCAGGGAAAGCGCACCCGCTTCTACCGCCGCGATCATGCCTTCGTCTTCGCTGACGGGGATAAAGGCGCCCGAAAGCCCGCCCACTTGAGACGATGCCATCACTCCGCCTTTTTTTACCGCGTCATTTAACAACGCCAGCGCCGCGGTTGTGCCATGCTGCCCGCAAATATCCACGCCGATTTCTTCCAGTATGCGCGCGACACTGTCACCGACGGCGGGCGTGGGCGCAAGAGATAAATCCACAATGCCAAAAGGCACGCCAAGCCGCTCCGACGCTTCTTTTGCAACCAGCTGTCCCACGCGCGTCACACGAAACGCCGTTTTTTTGATGACCTCGGCCACCACATCAAAGCTTTCGCCCCGCACCTTTTCAAGCGCCGCCTTCACCACGCCGGGGCCGCTGACGCCGACGTTGATCGCGCATTCCGGCTCGCCGGAACCGCAGAACGCGCCCGCCATAAACGGATTGTCTTCAATGGCGTTTGCAAACACCACCAGCTTCGCGCAGCCGATGCCGCCGTTTTCCGACGTCAGTTCGGCCGTGCGCTTGATGACGCATCCCATTTTTCGGACGGCGTCCATATTGATACCGCTGCGTGTGCTCGCGACATTCGCAAACGCGCACACGCGCTGTGTCGCGGCAAGCGCGAAGGGCAGTGAATGGATCAGCACCGTATCGCTCCTGGTTTCGCCTTTATGCACGAGCGCGCCGAAACCGCCGATAAAATTGACGCCCGTGTCGGCCGCCGCTTCATCCAGCGCTTCCGCAAAAACCGTATAATCATTGAGACCGCTCGCAGCCGCAATTTCGGATATGGGTGTGACGGATATGCGTTTGTTGACGATCGGCACACCGAATTCACGCGCGATGTCGTCGCCCACGCGTACCAAATCCTTTGCCTTGTTGACGATTTTCTTTTTGATATTGTCGCAGCAAACCGCCGCGTCAGCGCTCACACAGTCGCGCAGAGATATGCCCATCGTGATGGTTCTGACGTCGAGATTTTCGGTATCAATCATCTTGATGGTATCGAGCACCTCATATTTGGAAATCAATCCGTAGTCCTCCGGTTGCTTTTTTGCTGAGCACGCGGCGCCGATATCAGTCTTGCGCCAGCTTTTTGGCTGTGCCGTTTATGTATGAGCTATTATACCCTTCTGCGCGCCTCTATGCAATTGATTGCAATTCCGATTTTACTCGCTCCCTGATTGACGGGGGCATGAGCCTTCGGGACGGGCATGCTAAATTATTGACATTTCATCAAATGTTTCATAATTGTGACCATTGATAACATTCCATGAATGTTCGGTTAAATAACCTTGCATCCCGTTTACACGCCCGTTTTCTGACCGATATTATGATTGAGATCAAACATGAAAGGAAGATGAACATGAAAAAGCTGTTCGCGGCGGGTATGATGCTCCTGTTTGTGGGGCTTTATGTGATTGTCGGTATCATCGGTTAAACCAGGACAATGCCACGAAAGGAGCCATATATGTCCAAACGATGAAAAGAGCTTTAAAGCGGACCTTTAAGGCTCTTTTATTTCAAGTGCGCAACAAAAAAGCGGCCAAAGCCGCCTTCTTATATATCGATTTATTTCTCTTTGTGTTTGACTCTTGGCACCAGCATGATGGCCCATAACCCTGCAAGTCCAACCAGTGCATAGATGATTCTGGAGATTATTGCAGATTGACCGCCGAAAATCGCGGCGACGAGATCAAACTGAAAAAATCCGATAAGCCCCCAGTTGATTGCACCGATTATGACCAGTATCATTGCAATGATATTCAAGCAAATCAACTCCTTTCGTGCTTATTATCCGCTAAACTCTCAAGAGTTATCACTTTTTCGTTTCTTTTGTTCCTGCCAATTGCTTCAATTTCCAGCGTATCAAATTGGACACTTTCCACAAAATCATCCGGATAAAAAACCGTGCGCGAAAACGACTTCATTTCGGCATGATGCTTGGCGCATATAATCGGCTTTGATAAATCGAGAGAATCGCAAACGGCCGCAACAGCATGAACAAAATCGCTTTCGTTGAGCGTGACATCCCGTATGATTCGGTCTTCCGTTTTGATTTTTCCCCAGTATCTCACAAGGGCTCACCGCACAGCTTGATGATCGCATTGGCGATGATCTGCGCATTCCGAATCAGGCTCTCAATCTCAATATACTCGTCCGGCCCGTGTTCCACATTGGGCTGGCCGGGGAATAACGAGCCGAAAGTGACCGCGTTTTCAAAGGCGCGCGCGTAAGTCGCTCCGCCGATGGCAATGCAGTACGCATCCTCGCCCGTTATCTCGCTATAGGCTTCCTTCAGCGCAGTCACAAGCGGACTGTCTTCGCTGACGAAATGCGGCTCCAGAGTATGCGTATAGTCGATTTCAAACAAACCGCCGAAATGTTTTTGTAGTTTTTCCTCTATCGTTTTCCGCGGAATGGTTATCGGATAGCGGATATCGACGCCCGCCTTCAATTCACCGTCGGACAAACGGAGAGTGCCAAGGTTAAACGTGAGTCTGCCCGATACTTCATCCTTCAGATCGAGCTCTACAGGCTCGCCGTTAAAATAGGTTCCGATCGGGCGTGCAAGCGCGTAAATGGCTTCTCCGGTTTTTCCGGGCGACCATGGCAGAGTGCCAAGATACTGCAGCAGCGCACCCGCCGCGTTAATTCCCTGTTCGGGGCGGGAGCCGTGCGCGCTCCTGCCGGCCGCCGAGATCGTGACAAGCCCGCCGCCTTCATCTTTTGCGCTGAAAGACGCGCCGATGGGACATGCGTATTGATCAAGGCTTTTTTGTATCGCGGCAAAAGGCGCGGCCGCCACGCACTGCGCCTTGTTGGGCACTACGTTGACGCGTGTGCCCGCCTGCAGGCTTTTAATGCAAAGCGAATCGCCGTTTTCAAGGCCTTTGCAGCTTAATGTCACATGCATCAGGCCTTTTTCGGCGTTGATGACGGGGTATTCGCCGTCGGGTGAGAACGCAAAATCCGGCAGGGGCTCGTGCTGTTTGTAAAAGTCCATATCCGCCCAGCCCGATTCTTCGTCGGCGCCAAAAATCAGCCGGACTTTTTTGTTGAGCTGAACGCAGTTGTCGCTGAGCGCCTTTATTGCATACAACGCCGCCACGGCCGGCCCCTTGTCGTCGATCGCGCCGCGTCCGAAAATTTTCCCGTCCTTCTCAACGCCCCCGAAAGCGGGGACTGTCCATCCCTCGCCCTCCGGCACGACATCGATATGAGTCAGTATGCCGAGCATCTCGTCGCCGTCGCCGTAATCCACATATGCCAGATGTCCGAAAAGATTGACGCAGTCAAGGTCCATTCTTTCGGCGGTGCTTTGGACGAACATCAGCGCGTCGAATATACCCTTGCCGTAAGGCATGTTGGGCTGGCTTTCGCTTTTGACGCTTTCAATTTGAAGGAAGGTTTTTAAAACCTCCACCATTTCTCGCCTGTACGGCTCAAAAGAAAAATCAAGCATGTCTATGAGCCTCCTTCATCTATTAATATGCCCAGTTTATCAATTTTAGCAGATTCTGATCCAGCAAAACGAATATGCCCAATACCGCCACATAGACTGCGAAGCCGTAAAGGCGCTTTTTTGATATGAGCGCGAGCATGAATTTGACGGCGAAATACCCCGACACCGCCGCGCAAACCGTGCCGATTATAGTCGGAAGCCAATCCACGCTTGCCGGCGCGTTTTTGATTACTTTCGCGCCCTGCAGCACCACCGAGCCCAAAATGACGGGTATCGACATCAAAAATGAAAAGCTTGCAGCTTTTCGCCGGTCCACGCCCGCTGAAAGACCGCCCGCTATGGTCGAACCGGAGCGTGAGACGCCGGGGAATATCGCCACCGCCTGCATCACGCCCATTGCCAGCGTATTGCCGATATTCAGATCGCTTTTTCTGCGCATGCGCTTGGATATCAGCTCAGAGAGGGTAAGCACGCATGCGGTCAGCAAAAAACCGTATCCAAGATACGTTCCGGCAAACGCGCCTTCAAAGAAGTCGCCGAACAGCAGCGCCGCCGCCACAGCCGGTACCGTCGCGATAATCAGAAACAGCGTCATTTTGGAAAAGAAATTTCTGAATATATCAACAATGCTTTGCCACATCACAATGACGACGGCGAAAAGCGTGCCAAGATGCAGCATCGTATCGAAAAAGAGCTGAGGTTCGCTGATCCCAAAAACATTCTGCAAAAGCACGAGGTGTCCGCTGCTGGATACTGGCAGAAACTCCGTCAGCCCCTGCACAATGCCCAAAACGATCGAATCGAGTATGCTCATATCAACATCCTTTCATTTTTTGCGATGATATTATATCAATAATGTTATGATTTGCATAGGGACGTTATGTAAAGGGTTCCCTGCAAGCAGGAAAAAGGCAGGCGGGCGGTGTTGACACGCATTTTTAACGGGTATAGAATACTTGAATAATCGGTTTATATATTAATAAAGAGGAGAAGACATTATGAAACTTGAAGTGCAAAAGGCGCAAAGTCTGAAGCCAAAGCCGGAAGACGAATCAAAGCTTGGCTTCGGTAGAATATTCACGGACCATATGCTCACCATCGAGTATACGGCGGGCAAAGGCTGGCATGACGCGAAGATCAAGCCGTATGAAAATTTCTCTCTGTCTCCGGCGTGCAGCGTGCTGCATTACAGCCAGACGATATTTGAGGGCCTCAAGGCTTATCGCACACCGAGCGGCGGCATCAATCTTTTCCGTCCGTGGGATAACTTCAAACGTATGAACATATCCGCTGAACGGCTTTGCATACCCAAGATCGACGAGGAATTCGCGCTTGAGGCGCTGATTGAGCTTATCCGGCTCGAACAGGACTGGGTGCCTCATTCGGAAGGCACATCGCTGTATATCCGCCCCACCATTATCGCCACGGACCCGTTCCTTGGCGTGCGCGCGGGCGAGCAGTATCTTTTCTATATCATACTCAGCCCTGTCGGCGCTTATTACGCTTCCGGTCTTGCCCCTGTCGATATCTATGTGGAAGACGAATATGTGCGCGCGGTAAAGGGTGGCATGGGCTTCGCAAAAACGGGCGGGAATTATGCGGCCAGCCTGATCGCGGGCGAGATTGCGCACAAGAGGGGTTTTTCTCAGGTGCTGTGGCTGGACGGCGTCGAGAAAAAATACGTCGAGGAAGTGGGCTCGATGAACATCTTTTTCAAGATCCGCGGCGAGCTTTATACCGCGCCTCTCGCGGGCAGCATACTCCCCGGCATCACGCGCGATTCGATCATCCGTCTCGCGAAGGACTATTACGGCGTCAAAGTCCATGAGGAACGCATTGCCATTGCGGATATATTCGAGGAAAACGAAAAAGGCGGGCTGGAGGAAGTGTTCGGTACGGGCACTGCGGCTGTGGTCAGCCCTGTGGGCGGCATGACGTGGGAAGACAAGAGCATCAAGATATCCGGCGGCAAAATGGGAGAGCTGACTTCCAAACTGTACGATAAACTGACCGGCATCCAGTACGGCAAAGAAAAAGACGAATTCGGCTGGATCAAAACGCTTTAGTATTAGCGACGACAAACGCCTCCTTAAACGGGGGCGTTTTAGCTTGTCGAAAAACCTTCGGTTTTCCGACAGTTTTCCGGTTTTGCTTGTTCCTCGCAAGCTCGAAACGGCGCAAAACCGCAAGGTGTGGGCTGCGCGGGCAAAGCCCGTCTTGCCCACAAATTATATTTTTAGCTTTATTG
>JAJUJH010000219.1 GCA_029265435.1 Clostridiales bacterium | reverse complement strand
GGCTCGGGAGCAGCGCCGCTCTCTTTTTGAGATGGGCGCAGACGCGGACGGCATCGGAAAAAAGGCCGCCGAATCGCTCAAAAACTTTTGCGGCCTGATTGAAAAGCTTCGTCGTCAATCGGAAGAACTGAGCGTCATGCGGATCGTCGAGCGCACGTTTGAAGACTCGGGACTTCGCGAAATGATGATGAACGATACGACGCCCGAAGGCCGCATCCGTCTGCTCAACATTGAGGACTTTTTCAAAATCGTCGCGGATTTCGAGCGTGACACGCCCGCGCCGCATACACTGGCGGGTTTTCTGGAGCGCAGCGCGCTGATTTCCGATGTGGACACCGTGGGCGACGACGAGGGCAGCATCATGCTGATGACGCTGCACAGCGCCAAGGGGCTTGAGTTTCCCGTCGTGTTCATCGTGGGCATGCAGGAAGGGCTGCTGCCGCATCAGATGAGCCTGATGGACGGCGACGTGGAGGAAGAGCGCCGCCTTTGCTATGTGGGCATGACGCGCGCCAAAAAGCGTCTTTATCTCACATGGAGCGCCACGCGCTATGTGCGCTCGGGCTCGGGCTTTGAGCGTATGCCGTGCAGGCGTTCGCGCTTTATGGAAGAAATACCTGACGGCTGTGTGGAGCCGGCCGTGGTCAAACGGCAGCCGGCGCCGTATTTCTCCAAAGAGCCTCTGAGCCACAGCCCGTATTCGTTCGCCGCACAGGGAAAAATCAGCATGCCGTCGGCCGCTCCGGAATTCAATAAAAAGGCGTCCCGCACGACAGACGCGTTTGTTGCGGGCGCGTCGGTATCGCATCCCAAGTTCGGCCGCGGTCAGATCGTTTCCACAAACGGCGAGGGCGACGAAAAGATCGCCGTGGTGCGTTTCGACACGGCGGGCGAGAAAAAGATGTTCGTGGCGTTCGCGCCGTTAGAAATATTATAAGGACGGAAACATGGAGCAGGAAAGGCAGCGCATCGACGCGCTTGTGGCTCAGTTAAGCGAGCATATTTACCGCTATTACACGCTGGACGACCCGTCGGTGAGCGACGCCGAATACGACGCGCTTTACGACGAGCTTGAGCGGCTTGAAAAAAAGACGGGGTATGTACGGCCGGATTCACCCACACAGCGCATCGGCGGAGACGTGCTGCCCGGCTTTGAAAAGCAGGCTCATCTCGCGCCGCTCTACAGCCTCGATAAGGTGCGAAGCGTACAGGAGCTTGAAGCGTGGGAGGAGCGCGCGCGCAAGCTTTCGGACGGTCCTTTTCAGTATGTCGTGGAATACAAGTTCGACGGGCTTACCGTCAATCTCCGCTACCAAAACGGTTATCTGGTATCCGCTGCGACGCGTGGCGACGGCGCCGCAGGCGAAATCATCACAAAACAGGTGATGACAATCAAATCCGCGCCGCTGTCCATTCCGTATAAAGGACTTCTTGAGGTGCAGGGCGAAGGCATCATGCGCTTGTCCGCGCTCAAAAAGTACAACGAGACCGCCGACGAGCCGCTCAAAAACGCGCGCAACGCGGCGGCCGGCGCTCTGCGCAACCTCGACCCCGCCGAAACGGCAAGACGCAATCTGAGCCTTATCTGCTACAGCGTGGGCTATATCGAAAACGCCCCGTTTCAAACGCATATGCAGATGCTCGATTTTCTGCGTGACAACCGATTTCCCGTCAGCGATTTTGCACAAAAGGCAAACAGCCTTGCCGAGGCTGTCACATTTGTGAACAAAGCCGAACAGTCCCGCTCATCGCTCGATTATCTGATCGACGGAGCGGTCATCAAAATCGACAGCTTCGCCGTACGCGAACAGCTCGGCTTCACTCAGAAGTTTCCGCGATGGGCCGTCGCGTATAAATTCCCTGCCGACGAAAAGACCACGACGCTTCTCGACGTGGTCTGGCAGGTGGGGCGAACGGGCAAACTCACACCCGCAGCGGTGCTCAAACCCGTGGATATAGGCGGCGTATCGGTCTCGCGTGCGACGCTCAACAATATGGGCGATATTCGGCGCAAGAAGCTCATGAAAAACGCGCGCGTTTTTATACGCCGAAGCGGCGACGTGATACCGGAGGTGCTCGGCGTAGCGGAATACACGGCGGATT